>JBDHCY010000016.1:0-29318 GCA_039591795.1 Gemmatimonadota bacterium
CTCGACCCGCAGGTCAACAGAGAAAACAGGAGCATCACGAAGATGCAGTATACCGTGGGCGTGGGGCTCGACATCGGCGTCTCAAGCAGTGCCGTTGTCCGGATCGACGCCCGTGACTACATCCTCACGGAGTTCGATCGGGAGAACCTCTATCCGACCGACCCCAGGTTTCGGCCCGTGCGGTTCCCGGAGGTCATTCCGGAGCAGGAACCGTTCTCCGGGTCCACCCACAATCTGGTGTTCGCGGTTTCGTTCCAGTTCACCCCGGGCGGAGCCCGGTAACGCCTGAATTGAGGAGCAACGCCATGCGTACTCAGCAACTCAAGCGGGCCGGGTGGATCACGATCGCGGTGCTCGTCGCGGCCGGATGTGCCAGCGACCGCGCGATCCTGTTCTCGCCCGAAGGCCCAGTCATCTACAACTTCGCCCTTGGCCCGATCCTGGGAGGCTTCCCCTCCGCCGAACTCCATGACCGCGTCTACGACCCGGGCGTGACCGACGATTCGGCCGTCCGGTTCGATATGCAGAATCTCTCCGGTCTCAGCCAAGGAGAGTACCAGGTCTGGCTCGGCACTGCCGCAGGCACGACGTCGCCGGCGGGGCGCATCGTCATGTTCACGTCGGTCGACGACGGCATGGGCGGCCTGATGCCCGACAGCACGGAGTTGTCTGCGTCATCGAACGCCTTCAACCCCAGCACGAACGCCTACGACTCGATCGTGGTCGAGGTGCGGCAGAGCGCACTTGGCGCCAACCCGCAGGCCTCCGAAACCGCGTTCATCACGATCGAGGCAACCCCCGCGTCCACACCATCGGCCGCTGCGTTCCTCTATCATCGCGCCAGCAAGCCCGGCGGGCTGTTTGGGCCGCCGTTCGATTTCGGCACCATGGGCGCCGACCTGGCATCCGACCGAGAGTACATCATCGGCGGTGTGAGCGCCCTCGGTGGCGTGCGCGGCGACGAGGAGATCTCAGCCGACGTGTTCGAGATTTCCCGGCCGCCCATGGGGTTCTTCTACGACGGCTGGCTCTTGGGCGACGCGACCACGAGCCCGGTACGGGTCGATGAGCTGAGAACCTCGTTCCCGGAGCGCCAGTCACTCCTCAATGCGGATGAGAACTACGGCTGTGCGGGGAGCGCGTGCGAGCCCAACACGAACGCCACGCAGTTCTTCAGCGCCAACGTCCGCAACTTCCCGAGTGCCATGGGGCTGCCAGCGACCCAGTCGTTCTGCGCGCACACGGAGTTCCGGCTCGTGCTTCAGCCGAAAGCCGCGATAGAGATGGGCAACAGCTACGTCCTGACGGGCGATCTACCCGAGGCGAGGTTCCTAGGCTGTTAGCTGAGTCACTACCACAAGGTAGGAAAGGCCGCCTGCGGAGTGACTCCGCAGGCGGCCTCGTCTTCTATATCGTGTTGATCGGGCAAGGGCACCCGGTCTCGCTCAGTCGACGATCGACTCGGCGAAAATGTACCGCTTCGGGTCTTCGGCCCGGCCGTTCTTCCAGACCTCGTAGTGGAGGTGCGGCCCCGTCGTGATGCCAGTGGAACCAACCGTGGCGATCTGGTCACCGCGCTTGACTCGCTGGCCGCGCCGCACGAGCACCTTCTCGCAATGTGCGTACTTGGTCACGATCCCCATGCCGTGGTCGATGGCAACGACTTGGCCGTAACCAGGCTGCTGATTGACCTGGACCACGACCCCGCTGGCCGGAGCCACAATCGGCGTGCCCCGGTAGGCGCTGACGTCGATGCCCTCGTGGGGGCGGGCTTCGTGGAAGATGGGGTGGATGCGGGCGCGGGCGAAGGGACTCGAGAAGAAGCCGGGGGTCGGCATGATGGACGGCGTGGCGGCGAGTCGGGCAGTGTGGTGCTCGAGACTGTCACCGGCCTCCGCGATGCTCGCGGCGAGGAGATTCGCCCGGCGGATCAGTGCGTCGAGATCGCGCCGTGCCTCGACCGCACGGCGGCCGGTCTCGCCGGTCTCGACCAGGGAGTCGCGCTCAGCCCAGGCACCGCTGGGGCCGCCAATACCGGCCTCGAGGACTGCCGGGTCGGTTCGTGGGAGCCCTGCGAGCAAGCGGAGCTCCTCGTCGCGCCGTGTGAGGGCCTCTACGGTGTCACTCAGCGTTCCAAGCCGTCGCTCCATCAAAGCGAGCTCGTCGGCCAGCCGGGTGTTCTCGCCGGCGAGTCTGCTAGCCGCCGAGACCATGACGCCACGCGACAGTGTCGCGACACTGAGCAAGCCGAAACCCAGCACGAGCACCGCACCCATGCCGAGGAACGCCTTGACCACGCCCTGTGAGATTTCGACCGCTCGCGACGCCCCAGAGCCATGAGGCACCACCAGAACGGTCCATCGCCGTTCCGCCATCTGCGGACCCTTCCTTGGCCCGATTCGCGCGGGCCTCGAGTTTTTTCCCGGACTAGGGCGGTGGGTTCACCGGGAGGGGGACCATAATACCCGAACCGCAGGGGGCTGTCAACCCCTGAGCGGCTCTCCTAAGTTATTGTTATATATGACGTTACGACGCACGCTCAGGCTTGGGGAAGAGCGTGATGGCCGAAGATGTATTCCAGCCCGCAGTCGCAGGGTGACCCAGATCACGCCAGGGGAAGGCGCCGACCTCGCCCGATCCACCCAACGCGCCGAAGAGCTCCTGCGCCTTTTCGGGCGCGTAGGGAAAGGCGAGCACTGCAATCCGAACGAGGGCTCGGTGGAGGGCTGCGAGGGTCGCCCCGGCCTCCGACGCCCGTCCTTCCTTCACCAGTTTCCAGGGCGCCTGACGGTCTACGAACTCGTTGGCTGCGCTCCCCAGGTGTGCGAGGATGGTCGCACCCTCGTTCAGCCGGAGGCCGTCGAGGGCCGCCGCGTATTGGCCTATCAGGGTGATGTGCGCTTGATCGAGCGATGCGGGATCGTCGGCTGCGGGTACCGTGCCCTCGACGTAGCGGTGCATCATGGCCAGCGTGCGGGATGCCAGGTTACCGATGTTGTTGGCGAGCGTCGCGACGTAGGCGCTGTCGAAGAGGTCCCATCCGAACTCCCCATCGCCGTTCCACGGGACGGCGGACAGGAGGTAGAAACGGAGGGCGTCGGCCCCGTGGCGAGCGACCGCCTCTTCCAGCGTGACCCGAACACCGGCCGTCTTTGAGAATCGCCCACCCGTGGTAAGGAGCCACCCATGGGACCACACCCGGCCTGGGACGGGGAGGTCGGCGGCCATGAGCATGGCAGGCCACATCACGGCGTGAAAGCGAATGATGTCTGGGCCGATGATGTGCAAGTCGGCGGGCCACCAGTCCGCGTAGTCCTGCTCCGGGAAGCCGGTTGCGGAGAGGTAGTTGATGAGGGCGTCGAACCAGACGTAGACGGTGTAGCCGTCTTGATCGGGGAAGGGGATGCCCCAGGGCAGGCGGCTCCGCGAGATCGAGACGTCTTGGAGCCCTCCTGCCACGATGTTCCTCACCTCGTTCATCTTCGCGGGCGGCACGACGAACGTGGGGTGGGCGTCGTAGTGTGCGAGGAGGCGCTCAGCGTATCGGGACAGACGGAAGAAGAGATTGCGCTCTTCGAGCCATTGGATCTCGAGCGTGGGGTGAATGGGACAATGCCCGTCTTCGAGCTCGCGCTCGAGCTTGTAGGCCTCGCAGCTCGCGCAGTAGTAGCCGGTGTAGGTACCCTCGTAGATGTCGTCCGGCTGCGTCGCTCGAATGCGGCGAAGCAGCGCGAGGACGCCGCGCTCGTGGCGCGCCTCGGTCGTCCGGATGAAGTCGTCGTGGGAGATGTGCAGCCCGCGCCACGCATCGAGAAACTCCCCGGCGATCCGGTCCACCCAGGCCTGCGGTGTGAGGGCCGCGTCCTCGGCGGCGTGCGGCACGTTTTGCGAGTGCTCGTCCATGCCAGTGAGGAATCGCACACGGTCGCCGCGAAGGCGTCGATAGCGGGCGACACAGTCGGCCTGGATCTTTTCGAGCGCGTGGCCGAGGTGCGGCGATCCGTTGGCGTAGTCGATCGCCGTCGTGAGGTAGAACTTAGCCGGCACCCGATGTGCCTCCGCCGTTCCCCCGTCGACCGCGTCGTCGGCGCCGGCGCTTGGGGCGTGGGGCTACCGACTGGGCAGCTGCCTCCTCGGTGCTGACGACGGGGGGCGGCGCCGTGGGCTCACTCGTTGGGGGTGGCGCGGGGCCAAGTTGCTCGATCTCTTGCTTGAGCGCCGTGAGCGGCACCGTGCGGACGGCCCCGTCTTCTCCGCGGAGGGTGACCCGCTCACGCAGAATGTCCGCGGCGACGACCAACTCGACCCCGACGGCGGTCCGCACGGTCCGCCCCTCCTTCGGAAAGCGCTTCCGGCTTGCGACGTAGAACTCGTGCTCGTAGCGCAGACAGCAGAGCAGGCGCCCGCAGCCGCCGGAGATTTGAGACGGGTTGAGCGAGAGGCGCTGGTCCTTGGCCAGCGAGAGACTGACCGGCATGAGCTCGGGGAGCCAGCTCGAGCAGCAGTACTGCCGCCCGCAGCGGCCTACTCCGTCGAGGCGCTTGGCCTCATCGCGGGCGCCGATCTGCCGCAGCTCGATGCGCGTGTGAAAGAGCGACGCGAGGTCCCGCACCAAGGCGCGAAAATCGACGCGCTTCTCCGCCGTGAAATAGACGGTGAGCTTCTTCCGGTCCCACTGCCACTCGGCGTCGGAGACCTTCATAGCCAGGCGGTGCGTGGTGACGCGTTCCATTACCTTGCGGCGATCGTCTTCCTCGGCGCGGCGGAGCTGATCGGTGAGTCGTGCCTCGTCGCCGCTCGCAGGCCGGACCACCTGGCGGGAGGGCGAGGCGGGCTCGTCGCCCGGCTCGCACCCGGCACACCCCAACCCGCATTTGCGCTCGGCGGCTTCTCCGACGGCGGCGATCCACCCGAGGTCCTGCCCGCGGTCTGCCTCGACGATCACGGGATCGTCGAGGCCGAGAGCCGGCTCGCCGCCCCACTGAAAGAACTCGCGGCGGTTTCCCTTGAAGCGGACCTGCACGATGGTCGCGCTGTCGGTCATCAGCTTTCTTCGAAGCGGCCGAGCCCGAGGTACTTCTCGCGGC
The DNA here is from genome assembly GCA_039591795.1 of Gemmatimonadota bacterium. Taxonomy (GTDB): domain Bacteria; phylum Gemmatimonadota; class Gemmatimonadetes; order Gemmatimonadales; family GWC2-71-9; genus JBDHCY01. The sequence goes on from JBDHCY010000016.1 coordinate 5,088, forward strand.
GGCGGCGCACGAGTGAGTCAGGCTCGGTGTCGCGCAGCTCGGCGGCGACGCGCGTGAGTGCGTGCTGGAGCGAGCGGCTGGCGTCGTCGGGGTCGGCGTGCGCGCCACCTGGCGGCTCCGGCACGATCTCGTCGACGATGCCAAGTTCCATCAGATCCTGCGCGGTGAGCCGAAGCGCGGCGGCGGCCCGCTCGCGCTGGCTCGCATCCTTCCACAGGATGGCGGCGCATCCCTCCGGCGAGATCACCGAGTACACGGCGTTCTCGAGCATCAGCACGCGGTCGCCGACACCGACGGCGAGTGCCCCTCCCGATCCTCCCTCACCGATCACTGCCGCGATGATGGGAGTCCGCAGTCCGCACATCTCCAGCACGTTGCGCGCAATCGCTTCGGCCTGCCCGCGTTCTTCGGCACCCAAGCCTGGGTAGGCGCCGGGCGTGTCGATCAGCGTAATGACCGGGTGCCCGAACCGCTCGGCCAAGTGCATGAGACGCAACGCCTTGCGGTAGCCTTCGGGGTGGGGCATGCCGAAGTTGCGCCGCAGGTTCTCTTTCGTGTCGCGGCCCTTTTGATGGCCGATCACCATGACGGTTTGGCCGTCGAGCCGCCCCCACCCTCCCACGATCGCCGAGTCGTCGCGATAGAGCCGATCGCCGTGCAACTCGTGGAAATCGGTGAACACTGTCGCCAGGTAGTCGAGCGTATAGGGTCGGCGAGGGTGTCGCGCCACCTGAACACGCTGCATCGGGCTCAGGCTCCGGTAGATCTCTCGGCGGAGCTCCGTCAACCGCTCTTCGAGCGGGGCGAGATCGCGCGCCATGTCCGCGTGTCCGTCGTTCGCGAGGCGGCGGAGCTCGTCGATCTGCCGTTCAAGCTCGACGATGGGTTTCTCGAACTCGAGCGTGTAGGTGGCCATGGTCACTCCGCTCGTACGAGGTGCACGTGTTGCTCTCCGGCCAGATCTTTGAGCGCCTGCAATAGGTGTCCGTCCAGCTCGACCTTCAGCCGTCGGGAGCGAAGGCGCGCGGTCGAGCCGTCGGTCTCACTCCACTCGACGAAGACTGGAGCGGTACCGGGGTGGGCAGCGCACAGCGCGGCAACCGCCTGCGGCACCTCGGGCGAGAACCCGTCGCCGCGGTTCCAACGCAACGCGATGCCCAGCGCTCCGCGCGCTTTGAGGTCGTCGAGGGGACGAGACTGATCGACCAGGAACTGTGCGCGCTCCTCTAATCGGTCCCGGGCACTGTAACTCCCGGTGAACAGGTAGGCACCGTCTTCCTGGATTGCCCCTGAAACGCGCGCCCACGCCTCGGGAAAGACGAGCGCCTCTGCCGTGCCGTGGAAATCCTCGAGGGTGAGGCGTGCGTATTCCGCACCGGAGCGACGTGCAATCTGACGCTTGATCCCCGTCACGACCGCCCCGACGGTGACGCGGTGCGAGCTCCACTCGCCGAGGGTCGTGGTCGTCCGGTCGGTGAAGAGCTCGACCTCGTCGCGGAACCTCTCGAGCGGGTGACCCGAGATGAAGAATCCCAGCACGGCCTTCTCCCGTTTCAGCCGTTCGGCTTCGGACCAGGGCCGGAGCTCCGGGAGCGGTAACTCCTCGCGGGTTGGGCGCGCGCTGGCATCGCCGAAAAGGTTCACCTGGCCGGCCTCACGCTCACCCTGCCGGAGCTGGGCCTCGGCGAGCGCCGCATCGAGCCCCGCCTCGAGGCTGGCGCGGTGGCCGCCCAAGTTGTCGCACGCGCCGGCGGCAATGAGCGCCTCGAGCACGCGCTTGTTGCACAGCCGGAGGTCGATCCGGTCGCAGAGGTCGATGAGCGAGCGGTAAGGGCCATCGCTCGTTCGACCGGACAGGATACTCTCGATCGCAGCGCGCCCGACGTTCTTGATGGCGCCGAGCCCGAAGCGGAGGCGTCGATCTCCGACGACGGTGAACTTGTATCCCGACTCGTTGACGTCGGGGGGGAGCACCTCGAGCTCGAGGTCACGAGCCTCCGCGATGTATTGGACGACCTTGTCGGCGTTCCCGATTTCCGACGAGAGGAGTGCCGCCATGAACTCCGCCGGATGGTGGGCCTTGAGCCACGCTGTCTGGAACGACAGGATCGAATAGGCGACCGAGTGGGACTTGTTGAATCCGTACCGGCCGAACGTCTCGATTTGAGCGGCGATCTCGTCGATGGCCTGACGATCGTGACCCCGCTCGATCGCCCGCTCGACGAACCGGCCGAGCTCTTGGCGGATCAGGTCGGTGTCCTTCTTGCCGACCGCTTTCCGCAACACATCGGCCTCGGCCAACGAGAATCCAGCGAGCACGTTCGCGATTCGCATCACCTGCTCTTGATAGGTGATGACTCCGTACGTCGCTCGAAGGATGTCCTCGAGCGCCGGGTGCGGATAGCGGATGGGTTCGCGACCGAGCTTGCGATTGACGAAGACGAGGTGCATTCCGGAATCGAGCGGCCCGGGGCGCAGCAGCGCATTGGCCGCCACGAGGTCGTCGAACCGATCGCAGCGCATGTTGCGCAGCGTCTCGGTGGCGAGCGGCGACTCGAACTGGAAGACCCCTGCCGTGCGTCCCGATCGGAGCAGCGCGTACGTCGCCTCGTCGTCGAGCGGGAGCGCGTCGAGGTCGAGTGGCGCCCCGAGCTGCTCCTCGAGCAAGGCGGCGGCATCATGAATGACCGTCAGGGTCTTGAGCCCGAGGAAGTCGATCTTGAGCATCCCGACCTTCTCGAGCCCCACCATATCGTACTGGGTGACCAGTGCGTCAGGCTCGTTCCCCACGGTGCAGACGGGGACGTAGTCGGAGAGCGGCCCTGGTGCGATCACGACCCCGGCGGCATGCACCGAGGCGTGGCGCGACAATCCCTCGATCCGTTCCGCGAGCCGGACGAGCTTGGCGATCCGCTCGTCTCCCTCCACGAGCGCCGAGAGCTCGGGCACGCGATCCACGGCCTCGGTCAGGGTGATCGGGAACCCCGGCATCGAGGGAATCAGCTTGGCCACCCGGTCGGCGTCGGCGATCTCCAGCTTCAATACGCGTGCGACATCGCGGATGGCTGCACGAGCCTTCATCGTCCCGAACGTGATGATCTGCCCGACACTCTCCCGGCCGTACCGCTGGCGCACGTAGTCGATGACCTCGCCGCGCCGCTCGAAGCAGAAATCCACGTCGATATCGGGCATGGTGATCCGGTCGGGATTCAGGAAGCGCTCGAACAGCAAATCGAAAGCGAGCGGATCGACGTTCGTGATTTGCAGGGCGTAGGCGATGAGTGAGCCGGCGGCTGAGCCGCGGCCCGGCCCGACGGGAATGCCGCGCTCCCTCGCCGCACGAATGAAGTCCCACACGATCAGGAAGTAGCCGGCATAGCCCGTTTTGGTGACGACGTCGAGCTCGTAATCCAGCCGCTCGGCCACTGCCGTCGGCAGTGGGGCGCCATAGCGACGCTCCGCGCCTTCGGTCGCGAGCCTGATGAGCAGTGCATTGGGTTCGAGCACCCCCTCCGGAAGCGGGTACTCCGGAAGGAAGTAGCGGCGCTCGAAGTCGAACTCGCACCGGTCAGCGACTCGTACTGTCTCTCCGACGACCTGCGGATGCGTCGGGAAGAGGGCGAGCATCTCCTCTTCGGACTTGACGTACGACTCCTGTCCCTCGAAGCGGAATCGCCGCGGGTCGTCGAGGTCCTTGCCCGTGCCGATCGCGAGCAGCACGTCGTGCGCTTCCGCATCCTCGCGCCGCAAATAGTGCGCGTCGTTCGTCGCGACGACGGGGAGACCCAGCTCGTCTGCTAGGCGGAGCACGCCCTCGAAAACGGTCTGCTCGTCGGGGAGACCGTGGTTCTGCACCTCGAGCCAGAAATCGCCATCGAAGAGACGAGCGAAGTACGCAGCCGACGCTTTCGCCTTTTCGTACTGACCACGACGAAGCCACAACGCGACCTCGCCCGAAAGACAGGCCGATAGGCACACCAGGCCGTCCCGATGACGCTCGAGGGCTTCCCGGTCGATGCGCGGGCGATGGTAGAATCCCTCGAGGAATCCGATGGACGACAGGCGGCACAAGTTGCGGTAGCCGTCCCTGTTCTTGGCCAACAAGACGAGGTGTGAGTAGTTGCCCGGCGCCTTGGGGTCGCGCTCGCGCCCATGCCGCGATCCAAAGGCGAGATAGGCCTCGAAGCCGAGGATCGGTCGCACGCCGACCTCTCGTGCCTCGCGGTAGAAGCTCCACGCCGCGTGGAGATTGCCGTGGTCGGTGACGGCGAGTGCGTCCATGCCCAACTCGCGCACCCGGCTCACGAGGTCCGGGAGGGCATTCGCGCCGTCGAGGAGGGAGTACTCGCTGTGCGTATGGAGGTGGACGAACCCCATCGTCACCGCCCGGCAACGATAGAGGTCATAGCCGCGAAGTATCGATTTGACAAGAAGTTAACTGATGCCACAGCCGCAAGATATCCGGCGCACTTTCGATTGTCAAAAGGGGAGCGGGGCCGGTATCTTGGGGGGTGCATCGGGTGACGAGCCTGGTCGGCCTGGGCCTCATCATGGGCCTGGTCTTCCAGCGACTGAGCGGGGGCGCCCCCCTCGAGGCGCGGGCGACGCTCGCGCTGGGCTTCCTGCTGCTCGCAGCCTTCGTCGGCGGGCTCTTGACCCGAGGCGTCAACCTTCCCCGCATCACGGGATACTTGCTCATAGGGTTCCTTGCCGGCCCGGCCGTCCTCGGGCTCGTGCGCGAGGACGAGGTGCACGAGCTACGCTTTCTCGGCGACGCGGCCGTAGCGCTCATCGCCCTGGCGGCCGGCGGCGAGCTGAAGCTCGAGTCGTTGAAGCGCGAGGGTCGGCTTATCGGCCGTCTGACGTCCGGGGCGATCGCGGCACCGTTCGCGCTGGTCCTCGTGGGCGTGCTCGTGGCGAGCCCGTGGTTCCCCGTGACGGCTCCGCACGGCTGGAGCGACCGGATGGTGATCGCCCTGATGCTCGGCGTCGTGGCGGCGGCGTCATCGCCCGCGGTCGCCATCGCCGTGATTGGGGAAACCCGTGCTGACGGGCCATTCGCGCGCGCCGTGCTCGGGGCTACGGTCGCAAAGGACGTGGCCGTCATCATCCTCTTCACGGTGGCGCTCGCCGTGGCCAGGGGCGCCACGAGCGCCGGTGCCGTGGACGTGACGTTTGTCGCCGTGGCAATCGGCGAGCTGCTGGGGTCGATCGCGCTCGGTTTCGTCCTCGGCTGGCTCATCGCGCAATACCTCAAATTCGTGCGGCAGCATTTGGTATTGTTCGTGGTGGCCGTGGCCTTCGTCACGGCAGAAGCGGCGCACTTGATGCATCTGGAGACGATGCTGGTGGCCCTCGTGGCGGGGTTCTTCATGGAGAACATCTCGCCTGTGGAGGGAACGGCGCTGGTACGGGGGGTAGAACGGTCGTCGCTTCCGATCTACGCTGTCTTCTTCGGGCTTGCCGGGGCCGGGCTTCACCTCGACGCGTTCCTGGCCGTGTGGCCCTGGGTCGCGGGGCTGGCGTTCCTGCGCATCGCCGCGCTGATCTGGGCGGCACGGTGGGCGGCAGGCCCTGGGGACGATGCGATCCGGCGCTATGGATGGATGGGCTTCGTGTCGCAGGCGGGGGTGACACTCGGCCTCGCCACGGTGCTCCGCCGAGTGTTCCCGACCTGGGGGATTTCATTGGAGGCGCTCGTGGTCGGGTTGATCGCGGTGCACGAGCTCGTTGGGCCGATCCTCTTTCGGATCGCCCTGCACCGAGCAGGTGAAGTGAGAGAACGAGAGCCCGGGCGGGCGGCCATGCCGGCCGTCGCCCACTGATCCTCTGCAAACAGACGAGGAATGCATGTTTCGTCGTGTCGTTGGTCTCTCAGTCTGGGTGACGGCACTTGCCGCTTGCAGCAGCAGTGACAACATCGTCCCCATCGTGCAACCGGCGTCCATCGAGATCGCAGCCGGCAACAATCAGAGCACACCGGCGAACGCTCGGCTGCCCGAGCCCCTCGTCGTGCGCGTCCGGGACGAGGCCGGAGCGGTCCTCGGCCGGGTGACTATCGAGTGGTCGATCTCACCGGTGGGGGGATCGCTGTCCTCGAGCGTCTCGGTGACCGACGTGGACGGCGAAGCGCGCATCGATGCCGTTCTCGGGCCAGTGGGTGAGTATTCGATCGTCGCCCGGGTCACGAGCACACCGGCCCTGGCGCAGTCGTTCATCGCCACGGCTAGCGACCCGCCGGCACTGACATCACTCGCGCCGTCCACGTTCGTCTCGGGCGACACCGTCGTGGCGAGCGGGACCAACTTGTCCGGTGGGGCGGTCGAGGTGTCGGTGGGCAGCGTGGTGGGGCGCGTCGTCGTCTCGACGGCGACGGCGATCACCTTTGTCGCTCCCTCGTGCATGCCCAGCGGGCCTCAGCCGGTGCTGGCGCTCATCGGGTCGACGCCGACAAATACCCTCACCGCCACGGTGCAGCCGAGCTCCGCCCCCCTCGACCTGGCCGTGGGCCAGTATGTCTCGATCGATCCCGCCGCAACCGGTGACTGCGCGCAGTTCGGCTCACCGGGATCGGCCGAGGAATACCTCATCGTGCCGCAGGCGACGACCAAGCTGATCGGTCTCGTCAACTCGTTCCGAGTCGGCGGGAGTGCCATCCCGCTGGCAATGACGGCGGCACCGATGGCGCCGACACGACTCGAGCCGACGTTCGCGCAGACGTTCCACGACCGCGTGCGGGCGCTGGAACGTGACCGCGCGGGCGCGGGCGCGGGGGCTGCGCCGATCGGCGAGCCACAACTCTTCGCGCGGCAGACGGCCTTGGCGGCCGTGCCGACTGTCGGTTCGCCACGCACTTTCCAGGTCTGCGGATCGGTGGACGACTGCGAACCATTCCAGACCGTGACCGCTACGGCGCGGTACGTCGGGCAACGGGTCGCCATCTATCTGGATGACGACGTGCCAGCCGGGGGGCTCACCGACGCGGACATCACCGACCTTGGCGTCACCTTCGACACGCGGCTCTATCCCGAGGCCTCGCGTGCGTTCGGCTCCGAGTCGGACATCGACGCCAACGGCGTCGTGATCGTCCTCATGACCGATGCGGTCAACGAGCTCACGCCCAGCAACCAGTGTGGCGAGAGCTTCATCTCAGGTTTCTTCTTCGGTCTCGATCTCCTCCCCAACCGGGAGAACTCCAATGGGGGTGAGATCTTCTATTCATTCGTGGCCGATCCCGACGGGACCGTGAGCTGCGCGCACTCGGTGAACCGCGTCCGATTGGTGACACCTGGGACGTTCATTCACGAGCTCCAGCATATGATCAGCTGGAACCAACGTGTGACCTTGCGGGGTTCGTTCGAGGAAGTGTGGATCGAAGAGGGGCTTTCCCATTTCGCAGAGGAACTCGCGGGCCGGACCTACCTCGCGGAAGGCGACACAGCGACGTTTTCGACCTTCGCCATCAACAACCTCGTCTTCGCCTACCGCTACTTTGTGTCGTCCACGTCGTTCTTCTTGCTGGCGCCGGACTCCGTGGCGGTCACTTCAGAGTATCGTGGGGCGAGCTGGAACTTCGTTCGCTGGCTCGCCGATCAATTCGGGAGCGATGTGACGCGGCGGCTCATCGAGACGGGCCTTACCGGCGGAACCAACGTGGAGGCGGCGACCGGTGTCCCTTTCAGTCGGCTGCTCGCCGAGTGGGGCCTCACCATGTGGGTCGATGATCTCCCCGGCTTCGCGCCGCCGCCGCGGCTCCGGTTTACGTCGTGGGACTTCCGCACGACCTACGGTGCCCTACACGAGCAATCTCCCAGCCTCATCGATCGGCCGTACCCGATCGAGCCTCCGATGGAGACCGACGGCCGCACCCTCGTCCGGACCGGCACCTTGCGGGCGGGCTCGCCCGACTACGTGCTGCTCGACCTCCCTGCAGGGGCCCCCGCGTTCGAGCTCGCGTTCACCGATGCGAGTTTGCTGCCCCTTCCGGCGGCGCTCGTGCCACGGCTGACGGTGCTCAGGATCCGCTGATATGGTCCGCCTCCCGGCTTCGTTCGTGGCCGTCGTGCTCGGGACGCTTGCGCCAGGGCTCGGCGCACAGGAGGGAGCCGGGACGGACGGGCCGGCAGTCATGCGGATCACTCCGTCGGTGCGAGCCGCCGCCATGGCGGGCGCCGGTGCGGCCCTGGTTGGCGATGCGGCCGCGATCTTCACCAACCCGGCTGCCGTCGCCACGATTGGGTCGATCGGTCTCGAAGTGGCGTACCAACGTCTCCAACTCGGCGCTTCGGTAGCGAGCGGGGCTCTCGCCGTCCAGCTCGGGCAGTTCCACGTTGGGCTCGGGGCGCAGGCCCTGGACTACGGGCAGGAACGCGTCGTCGTGGGGGGTGTCGAGACAGGACAGAACTTCCACCCGTGGGAAGGCGTGGGCGTGGGCGCGCTCGTCTACCGCCGCGGAGTGCTCGCGGCCGGTGGAGCGCTGAAGTACGTGCACCAGTCGCTCGGGGAGGTTGCCAACGACGGCTACGCGGGCGACCTGGGGCTCGAGGTGGCCATCTTCGACATCATGGCGATCGGCTTCAGCATGCAGAACCTGTTCGGCGGCGATCTGGGCGCAGCGGGTGAGCTACCACGGACCAGCCGGTTTGGCTTCACGTTCAACTACGCCGATCCGCAGGGAGTGCTTCGACTCCTTTCGACGATCGAAGGGGTGTGGGCCAAGGGCCGCGCCGGTCGATTGCTGCTCGGCCTCGAGGGGGGGGTCATCGTGTATGGCGTTGGTGTCGAACTGCGCGGAGGCTACGATTCGCGCGGCTCGGCGACGGCGCTCGATCGGTTCACGGTCGGTGGGGGGCTTCGAATCGGAGGCTTCACCGTGGACTATGCCTACCAAGACGCCGACTTGTTGGGCGCTCCCGCACACCGCTTCGGATTGCGCTGGGTGCCGTGACGCGACGGCGGCGTATCGTCGTGGCGGTGCTCGTGCTCCTCTTTCCAGCCGCCCTTGGCCTCGTGGCGGCCTTTCCCGAGGGCCGGTACCTCCTCCGCGCCGGGTACGAGGAACTGCGCATCCTCCGGCTACGCCGTCCGATTGAACAGCTTCTTGCCGATCCGAACATCTCGTCGGCGCTGGCTGGGCAGCTGTTTCTCGTGCTCGAGGCGAGACGATTCGCCGCTGACTCGCTGGGCCTCGATGCCGGCTCGACATACACGACTTTCGCCGACGTCGGCCGAGATACGCTGCTCATCGTGATCTCGGCGAGCGAGCGGCATCGGCTCGTACCACATACGTGGCGCTATCCGATCGTGGGAGTCGTCCCGTACAAGGGATTCTTCGACGCCGACGCCGCGCGAGCCGAGGCGAGTCTGCTCGCCGAGCGAGGCCTCGATGTCTACCTCCGGCCTGCGGGCGCGTTCTCGACCCTTGGGTGGTTCAGCGATCCACTGCTCTCGACTGCGCTCGACCGCGACCCGGTTGAGCTCGTCGCCACGGTGCTGCACGAGCTGGCGCACAACACGCTCTATGTGCCGAGTGCGACGTCGTTCAACGAGAGTTTCGCCAACTTCGTCGGCTATCGCGGAGCGGAGCGGTTCTTCGCTGCGAGAGGCGACACGAACAGCGTCGCCCTGGCCGTGGAGGGGTGGGCCCGCGAGCGACGGGCTGATCGATTCTTCGAGCAGATGGCCGAGCGCCTCGACTCGTTGTATGGAAGCGGCGCCGACTCGGCCACGCTCGACCGGGGGCGTGATTCGATCTTCGGAGAGGCACGCGAGGCCGTTGCGCGCCCGGATTGGGAGATCAACAACGCGCTGGTGATCGCCGCACGCTTCTATCGGACCGACCTGCACCTGTTCGACCAGTGGTTCGAGGCGGCGGGTAGAGATGTCGTCCAGACCGTGGTCCAGATTCGAGCGCGAGTGGAAGGGCGGCGAGATCCCTATGCAGCACTCCGTGAGCCCTGACCGTGCGGTGCGGCGCCTTCGGGTTGGGGGCCCGGGCCGTTCAGTCGCCGGCAGGCACTGATACGACGGCGAATCGGCGGCGTGCCGCGCGAGAAGCGGGGTGCTGGGCCTCGAGCAGGGCACACGATGGATCGCACGCGCCGCTGAGCTTCGCGAGCCGGCCAACGACGTCGGCGGACGCTGCACCGCTCGCGGGGTGCTCGAGGAGGAAGCTGAGTCCCTGGTCCGTGCTCGCGAGCTGCTCGCTCACTTCCCGCCACCCCGGCCGCACGTCCGTGCCGACGAGCAGCGGAACCCGGCCCGGGTCGAGCTCCGTCTCGGGTTCGATCTGGAGCTCCAGCGCGTCGGCGAGGCGGCCGAAGGGCGTGGGGTCTCCTAGCACCACGAGCTGGCCAAACATCCAGCCCGAGTCGGCGGTGAGGCCGGTGAATCCATCGAGAAGATCTTCGTCGCTGGCCTGACCAGGAGCCGATGCGAGCACGACCGCGCCGGTGCGCACGAAGAATTGCTGACTCGTGCTCATCTCGGCGGGACGCCGCCCGGGGAAGAGCGCTTGGCGCCGAGCGGTTCGGATCAGCGTCTCGGCTTCGTGGCGCTGCTCATCGAACGGCGCGCCCTGAGCCGCGCCTTCGAACGATACTTCGGCAGCCGCGTAGCGACCGGCTTCGAGGAGCACGCGGCCCCGGAGCAGTAGGGTCTCGGTGTGCGGCTCGAGCGCGAACGCGCGGTCGAGTGCCGCCAGGGCTCGACTCGACTCGCCGAGGCGATGGGCAGCGAGACCGAGCTCGTGCCAGACGAGTGCGAGATCGGGGTCGCGATCGACGGCGTGCTCGAGCGAAGCGATGGCATCGCGGTAGCGCGCCAAATCGATCAGCGCCGCACCTTCCAAGGCGAATGAGAACGCGGCATCAGGGAGGAGCGCACGCGCCTCCCGGGCCCACGTCAGCGCCTCATCTCTGTGCCCCATCCGGCGAAGGATCTCAAACCCCTCCGCCCAGGCGGCCAGCACTTCCGGCAATCGGGTGAGCACGTCGCGGTAGGCGTCGAGAGCGTCTTCACGACGCCCCTCGCCGGCAAGCCAGCGGGCACGCGAGAGCTCCCGCTGATCGGGGTCGCCGGAAATCACTCGGTAGGAGGCCGTGTCGCGCATCGGGCTAAGATACCGCCGCCCGTCGGCACGGCTAGTCTCGAGTCAGGCGCGCCGTTCGGGACATGCTCATCGAAATCGACAGGTGGCTGTCACCCGGCCGCGGTGGTAAAATCTGGCGCATGACGACCACGACCGGCTTCACCGACTTCGCCGAGCGGCATCGCGCGCGGCTCCTCGCAGAGCTCACCGAGTTCCTAACGATCCCCAGCGTCTCGACCCTCCCCGAGCACGCGGCCGACTGCCGGACGGCAGCCAAGTGGGTTGCAGGCCACCTCAAGGAGCTTGGCTGCCCCACGGTGAAGATGCTGGGCGACCGCGGCGGCCACCCCATCGTGTGGGCGGAGGGGCCACGGGTGCCGGGGCGCCCCACGGTGTTGGTCTACGGGCACTACGACGTGCAGCCACCCGATCCCATCGACGAGTGGCACTCGCCTCCGTTCACACCCACGGTGGTGGACGGCCGGCTCGTTGCGCGCGGCGCCTCCGACGATAAGGGGCAGGTGTATTGCCTCCTCAAGGCGTTCGAGGCCTCACGAGGGCCAGACGGCCGGCCCCCCTTGAACATCCGGTTTCTGATCGAAGGAGAAGAAGAGTCTGGGAGCAAAACGCTGACAAATCTTCTCGCAAAGGAGCCTGAGCGCACACGCGCAGATGCCGTCCTGGTGTGTGACGTACCCTACGTGGCGCCCGGGTGGCCGGCCGTCTACACCGCGCTGCGCGGCATGTGCTACGCCGAGATCACGGTGCGCACGCTGGCGAGCGATCTCCACAGCGGACTCTACGGAGGCGCAGCCCCCAACGCGCATGAAACGCTCGTGCGCTTGCTGTCACAACTCAAGGGGCCGAACGGTCGCATCCGCATCGAGGGCCTCTATGACGACGTACAGCGGCCGTCGCGAGCCGAGCTGGCAGCGTGGAAGCGGCTTCCGTTTCGCGAGCGGAAGTTCCTCCGCGACGAAATCAGGGCGAAAGCGTTGACCGGTGTCCAACGCGCCAGCGTGCTGGAGCGACTCTGGGCGCTTCCCACCTTCGAGATTCACGGCATCGCCGGTGGGTTCACGGGCACCGGCGCGAAGACCGTCATCCCGGCGCAGGCGACGGCCAAGGTGAGTCTGCGTCTCGTGCCCAATCAGAAAGAGAAGAAGGTCCAGCGGCTCGTCGCCTCGCAGCTCAAGCGGCTTGCGCCGAAGTGGGCCGACGTACGCGTGCGCTTCGTGCACGGCGCGGATCCCATTCAGGTCGACACATCACCACCCGTCTTTACCTTGGTCGATCAGGCGTTCCGTGAGGTCGTTGGGCGGGGCGCAACGCCGATTCGGTCGGGCGGGTCGATTCCGATCGTTCCGGCACTTGGTCGGAGCGGCGCACCCGTAGTCCTCACCGGCATCGGCCTTCCCGATGACGGCCTGCACGCGCCGAACGAGAAACTCACACTGCAACAACTGTGGGACGGCATTGCGGTGTTCGCACGGCTGTTCGAATTGGTGGGCTCAGACGAGTAGCACGGCCGATTCTCGCGAGCCAGCCACGGCAGAGATCGATGTGCTCGCTCGCACTCACTGCTTGGCGTTCGGCCTCACCATCCAAAGCTCGGATCCGCGCAGCATCATCGGCGCGGGCCGCGCCGCATGCGCGCAGGATCGGACCGACTGAATCGCTCCTCGTGCCACGGGTCACCCCGCATGTGGTAGCCGGCATCCTCCCACAGGCCGGGCACGTCATCCTCCAGTAACTCAAAACCCCGCAACCATTTAGCACTCTTCCAGAAATAGAGGTGTGGGACCAGGAGGCGTGCTGGGTACCCATGCTCGGGATCGAGATCGTGCCCATTCCAGCGCCAGGCGACGAGGTTCTCCGGGCGGCGCAGGTCTGCCAGCGGGAGGTTGGTGGTGTAGCCATGCTCCGCGTGGACCAGGCAGAACCGTGCGTTCGAGAGGATTCCGCCGCGATCGAGGAGGACATTCACCGACACACCTTCGAACTCGTTGTCGAAGCGACTCCATCGTGTGACACAGTGGATGTCGCAGCGCACGGTGCTGCGGGGGAGGGTGAGGAGCTCGCGATGCGTGATTTCGTATGGCGTCTCGACGAGGCCCTCGATCCGTAGCGACCAACGGTCGAGGTCGACGCTGGGAACCTCTCCGGTATGCAGGACGGGCCACTTCTCGGTGACGATTTGGCCGGGCGGGAGCCGGTCGCGTTCGGACATCGGGCGAACGGTGCCCTCTTACGGAGCGGACTGGGGAATGTGGTGATTCCAACCCGCTGGGTCGACCGCGCGTGCCGAAACGTCGAACACGGATTCGAAGCCTCGCACGGCGGCTGCGACGGCGCGGGCCCAGAGCGCTGTGTCGTTGCCACCGGTCTCGCGCGCGATGCTCGTCATGTCGACGCCAGTGATTCCGCAGGGGACGATCAAGTCGAAGAAGCTCAGATCGGTCGAGACGTTGAGCGCGAACCCGTGCCAGGTCACCCACCGTTTTACATGGACGCCAATACTCGCGATCTTGCGCCCGTCAGTCCACACACCGGTCAATCCGTCGCGGCGTTCTCCAGCGAGGTCGAACTCGCCGAGAGTCGCGATCACCGCATCCTCGATTCTGCGCAGATACCAGTGGAGGTCTTTCCGGTATGCACCGAGGTCGAGAATCGGGTAGCCCACGAGTTGGCCGGGGCCGTGGAAGGTCACATCTCCCCCGCGCTCGACCTCGTAGGTCTCGACACCGCGAGCGGCCAGCGCCGCGGTGGAAGCGGTCAAGTGCTCGAGGTGCGCACCCCGCCCGAGGGTGACGACCGGTGGGTGCTCCACGAGGAGGAGCACGTCGTGCTCGATGGTGCCCGCGATCCGCCTGCGCGCGATCTCGCGCTGAAGGTCGAGCGTCGGTCCATAGGCAGCCCTACCGAGGTGCGCCACCTCGAGGGTGCGAGGCTCGGCGGAATCAGCCAGAGACCTCATCGGCCCCACCGCCATCCGACGACTGCCAGTACCACGCAGGACAGGGCGAGGATGACCAACCCCGGTGGGCCGAGGGCCCGGTCGAGTGGGATGGCGACGAGTCCCGGAACCGCGGTTGCGAAGGCGGCGATGGCGGCGACCGCCACGCGTTGCCAGCGTATACCGAACTCGCGTGCGCGGACGAACGCGACTCCAGCAGCCAGCGCGAGTGCTCCGACCGATCCCATCGCGAGTGCAGTGGCGCCCGTTGACGGCACGGCGGCGGTGTCTTGCGGTGATCCGGCCTGCGCTCCCCGCACGATGAGTACGGTGAGTGTGAGAAGTGCACCGCCGGCCCCGGCCCCGGCGAGCAGGGAGCCGATCGCCACTGCCGCGTCGTTCGAGCCGGGTTCGGCGGCCATTGTCAGATGTGGATGACGCGTCCCATCGCGTCGAGCGTGGCTTCGGCAATCGCCTCGGAGAGGGTGGGGTGAGCGTGGACGGCGAGATCTACCTCTTCAACGGTGTACTCGCTCTCGCGCGCCACCGTCAGTTCGTGGATCATCTCACTCGCGTGCGCGCCCACGATATGTGCGCCGAGGATTTCTCCGTATTTGGCGTCGCGGATGATCTTGACGAAGCCCTCGGTCTCGTTCGAAGCACGCGCGCGCCCGTTGGCGCTGAACGGAAACCGCCCCACGGTGACCTCGAGTGCGCGGTCCTTTGCTTGTTCCTCTGTGAGTCCGATGCTGGCCACTTCCGGATGGCAGTAGGTGACGCTGGGAATGTTGTCATAGCGGATGGGGTGGGGCGTCTGACCGGCAATTGCTTCGGCCACGTTCACGCCCTCGCGGCTCCCCTTGTGTGCCAGCATGGGGGGGCCGGCCACGTCGCCGATGGCGTAGACGCCCTCCGCGGTGGCTCGGAGTCCGGCGTCCACTTTGATGAAGCCCTGGTCGCTGATCTCCACACCGGCGGCCTCGAGCCCCATGCCTTCGACGTTCGGCGCTCGCCCAGTCGCCAGCAGGACCTGGTCGACTTCGATGGTCTTCGCGTCTTCCCCGACCGCTACTGCCAAGGTCACGCCATTCTTCGTCACGGTGGCGTTGATGATCTTGGCGCCCGCCAGCACGTCGATCTTGCGTTTGCGGTAGCTCTTCGCAATGGCGTCCGACGATTCCGGGTCTTCGAGCGGGAGGATGCGAGGCAGGACCTCCAGCAGTGATACCGTCGTCCCGAACGCGTTGAAGATATCGGCGAACTCAACACCAACGGCGCCAGCCCCGATCACCGCTAGGGTTTTCGGCGCCGATTCGAGGAGCAGTGCCTCATCGGACGAGATCACCGTCGTTCCGTTCAGGTCGAGCCCAGCCTGCGGGAGTCCTTTGACCCGTGAGCCGGTGGCCAGCACGACGGCTTTGGCTGCCTGATACGATGTGCCATCGACCTCGAGTTGTCGCCCAGGGGTGAGTGTGCCCGTCCCGTTGATGACCGTGATCTTGTGCTTCTTCATGAGGAAGGCCACGCCCTTCGAGTTCTGCTCGCTCACCACCCGGGACCGCTTCATGGCGACCCCGAAGTTGAGCTTGACGGGGCCGGTTTCGATGCCGAGGCGCTTTGCGTCGTGGCGAACGACGTTCGCGACGCGGGCACTGTGAAGGAGGGCCTTCGTCGGAATGCATCCGATGTTCACGCACACTCCGCCAAGTTTGTCGCGCTCGACGACGGCTGTCTTGAGGCCGAGCTGGGCCGCGCGGATGGCGCAAACGTAGCCGGCGGGGCCTCCGCCGAGGACGATGACGTCGAACGTTGTGTCGGGCACGAGCGCTCCTCAGAGCAGCATTGCGAGAGGGTTTTCGAGCATCTGGACGAGCGTCTGTAGAAACACCGCGCCGGTTGCTCCATCGATCACACGGTGGTCGCAGCTCATGGTGACGCGCATGCGACGTCTGACGACCACAGCGCCCTGGGCCACGACCGGTTTCGTGGTGACGCTCCCGACAGCGAGGATACCGGCTTCCGGCGGATTGATGACGGCGGTGAAGTCGTCAATGCCGTACATCCCGAGGTTCGAAAGCGTGAAGGTGGCGCCGGTATACTCCTCGGGGACGAGCTTCCGCGCTCGCGCGCGCTCGGCGAGCTCGCGACCCTCCCGCGCGATTTCCGCCAGCGGCTTCCGATCGGCGTGCCGAATGATGGGCGTGATGAGTCCCTCCTCGACCGCCACCGCCATGCCGAGGTGGACGTCACGCCATTGTCGAACGTGCGTCTCCTGCCACCAGGCGTTGCAGGAGGGGTGCCGAGCGAGCGCGAGGGCGGTGGCTTTGAGCACGACATCGTTGAATGAAATCCGTGGCTCGCGGTTACCGGTGTTGAGCGCCTCCCGCGCCTCCGCGACCCGCTCCATATCCGCTTCCGCCGTGAGGTAGAACGTCGGAATCGGCCCGATCGACTGGACGAGTCTACGCGCGATTGTCTTCCGCATCTGGCTGACGGGAACGTCCTCGTACGCCGCGCCCGTGGGGATCGATACCGACGGGGTCGGTGCCGCGACGAACGCTTCGATGTCCCGCTTGACGACTCGGCCGCCCGGGCCCGTACCCTCCACGACCCTGAGATCGACCTGGCGATCGCGCGCAAGTCGACGGGCCAAGGGCGAGGCCTTGACCCGTCCGGTCTGGCCATCGGGCTCTTGGGTGGGTCCGACCGGTAGGGGGGCGGGCTCGGGTTCAGCGGACACGGGCGCAGCTGCACTCGCCGGTTCCGGAGACGGCTGGGGTTGGGTGGCTGGCGATGGTGCCGCCGGGGATGGTGCGGGAAGCTCTTCTCCGGGTGTGCCGATGAACGCGACGACGTCGCCAACGGGGACGGTGTCACCCTCGCCGGCGACCACCCGGAGGATCGTCCCGTCGGTGCGGGCGACGAGCTCCATGACGGCCTTGTCGGTCTCGACCTCCGCAATGGTGTCGCCGGACTTCACGGCATCTCCCTCTCGCCGGTGCCACGTGACGACGCGGCCTTCCTCCATGGTTGGCGACAGGGCTTCCATCACGACCTTCTTCGCCATCCCGCTACTCCGTGTAGCAGACGCGTTTGGCCGCCGCGACCACGCGCTCCGCGCTGGGTTTCGCGGCCCGCTCGAGATTCCTGGCATAGGGCATCGGAGCGTCGGCCTGCGTGACGCGAAGCACCGGAGCGTCGAGCGAGTCGAACGCCTCACGCTGGAGGTAGTCGACCACTTGCGCTCCGACTCCGCAGAACTCCCACCCTTCCTCGGCGACGACGCATCGATTGGTCTTGGCGACCGACGCAATGAGCCGCTCGATATCGAGCGGCCGTATCGTTCGAAGGTCGAGTACCTCCGCATCGATGTCGTCCGCGGCGAGCAGTTCGGCCGCTTTGAGCGACGCGGCGACCGTCTTCGAGTAACAGACGAGCGTTACGTCGGCCCCCGCTCGCTTCACTTCGGCGGTCCCGAGTGGAACCACATGCTCACCGTCGGGCACCTCGCCTTTCATGTTGTACAGCATCTCGCCCTCGATGAAGACGATGGGATTGTCGTCCCGGATCGCAGCCTTCAACAGGCCTTTTGCGTCGGCGGGCGTAGCTGGCGCGGCGACCTTCAAGCCAGGGATGTGCGCGTACCACGAGTCGAACGCTTGCGAGTGCTGCGCGGCGAGCTGCAAGGCGGCCCCTCCCGGCCCTCGGAACACGATCGGGATCGGGTACTGTCCGCCCGACATATAGAGCATCTTCGCTGCTGAGTTGACGATTTGATCGACCGCGAGGAGCGAGAAGTTCCACGTCATGAACTCGATGACGGGGCGTAGCCCCGCCATCGCCGCGCCGATGCCGACGCCAGCGAATCCGAGCTCGGTGATCGGCGTATCGACGACTCGGAGCGGGCCAAACTCCTCGAGGAGGCCACGCGAGACTTTGTAAGCCCCTTGGTAGACCCCGACCTCCTCTCCCATCAGGAAGACCTCGCCGTCGCGCTGCATTTCCTCCCGCAGCGCCTGATTCAGTGCATCGCGATAGGTTACGGTGGGCACGGAGTCACTCAGCGTAGATGTCGGTGAGCAGCGCTTCGGGCCCGGGTTCCGGGCTCTCCTCTGCGAACTCGACCGCGTCTTCGACAGCAGCTTTCACCTCTGCATCGATCGCCTCGAGCGCTTCCTCGTCTGCCACTCCCGAGGCTCGCAGCTCTTCGGCGAGCGCGGCGATCGGGTCGCGTCGTTGATGTTCCTCCACTTCCTCTCTGGTACGGTAGACGCCGTGAAGCGGGTCCGACATCGAATGGCCCATGAACCGGTAGGTCCGTACTTCGAGAAACGTGGGATGCGAGCGGCTTCGCGCCCGCGCCACCGCACGGGCCGTGGCCGCCTGAACCGCCCACACGTCCATCCCGTCGACAATTTCGGCCGCCATGTCGTAGGAGCACGCGCGCTCGACGATATCAACGATGGCGCTCGCTCGCTCGAGGGCAGTGCCCATACCGTAGCGGTTGTTCTCGCAGAGAAACACCATGGGCAGCTTCCAGAGGGCCGCCATGTTCATGGCCTCGTGGAACGCACCGTTGTTGACCGCCGCCTCGCCGAAGAAGCACACCACGGCCTGATCACCGCCCCGGTACCGGATGGCGAAGGCAACTCCGGCCGCCAGCGGAATCTGTCCGGCCACGATGCCGTGCCCGCCGAGGAAATTCAGCGACGAGTCGAAGAGGTGCATCGAGCCGCCCTTCCCCTGGGAGCAGCCCGTCGACCGTCCGAACAGCTCGGCCATCGCGGCGCGCATCGACATCCCGCGCGCGAGTGCGAGCCCATGCTCGCGGTAGGAGGAGATGACATAGTCGTCGGGGCGCAGCGCCGCGAGAGAGCCGACGGCAACGGCCTCCTGCCCGATATACAGGTGGCAGAACCCCCCGATACCGCCCGTTGCATACGCCTCCGCAGCCCGCTCCTCGAACCGGCGGATCTCGAGCATCCGACGGAAGAACGCGAGCTGCTCCGCCGCTTTGTCGGTCTGCGCACGTGTGGACGCGCGAGTGTCGGTCGCCATGGCGTTGCGGGGCCGGATCACGCGGTCACGCCGACCGCGTCACAGCCTCTGCCTGCTCCCAGGCGTGGTAGGAGGAGCGTACGAGCGGCCCGGCCTCGACGTGCCGAAAGCCCAACTCGTATCCAAGGTGGCGCAGTTCGGTGAATTCCTCGGGCGTGTAGTAACGGGCAACCGGGAGGTGGCCGTCAGAGGGGCGCAGGTACTGACCGATCGTCACGATGTCCACATCCGCCGCACGGAGATCGCGCAGCGCGCCGACCAGCTCGTCCCAGTCTTCTCCCAGGCCGCACATGACACCGGATTTCGTGAGCCCGTTCGGCCGGATTTCTCTGGCGCGTCGAAGGAGCCGCAAGGCACGATCGTAACGGCCCCCCGGTCGCGCAATGCGGTACAGCCGCTCGATTGTTTCGAGGTTGTGGTTCAGAATGTCCGGCTCGGCCGCGAGGACGAGCGCCAGCGCAGTATCCGATCCCTTGAAATCAGGAATCAACACCTCGACGGAGGCTTCTGGCGTTCGCGCCCGGATTTCTCTGATGCAGCCAGCGAAAATCTCCGCGCCTCCATTGGGCAGGTCGTCCCGATCGACACTGGTGATGACGACGTGCGCCAGCCCCAGCTGTGCCACCGCCTTGGCGAGCCGGACTGGCTCCTCAGGGTCGTGGGGCGCCGGCGTGCCGTGGGCGACCGCACAGTACGAACAGTTCCGCGTGCACACGTCCCCCAAGATCATGAACGTCGCCGCACGATGTTCCCAGCACTCTCCGATGTTGGGGCAGTGGGCCTCCTCGCACACGGTGTTGAGACCCAGGTCGCGCATGATCCGATGCACGTCGACGTACGTCGGCCCACCCGGCGCCCGCACCTTGAGCCACGAGGGCTTGCGGGTCGGAACGGGGTACGCGGCCGACGGGTCGCGGCGACCGGCCAGCTGGACGAGTGGTACAGACACTGACATGGAAGGTCCCGAGCCTCCTCCAGCGCATCAGTATAGCGAGCCCCGACGTCGGGAGGAAGGATGGCGGTTAGGATTCTCAACCGTTTGGTTGATTGTGGCGACTGCCCGATCGGTGGAAGCGATCCGGCCGAAAAGCTCCAGCATCGACCGGCGCCTGGCCGGTGTGCAGGAGGTCGGCGATGATCTCACCGGTGAGGACCGCCAAGAGAATGCCGTTGCGGCCGTGCCCGGTGGCGTACCAGAGCCCGTCGAGCTGTGGATCGGGGCCGATCAGGGGGAGTCCGTCGGGCGTCATGGGGCGGAGCCCGGCCCAGTGTCGTGCAACGGGGGCGAGGCCGAGCGAAGGTATCACGGCGCGGGCGATGGCTCGCAACCACGCCTGGGCGTCGGGGGTCGTCGTGTGGTCGAAGCCCACCGACTCCATGGTCGCCCCGACCAGCGCTTCGGAGCGTCGCGGCAGGAGGTAGCCACCGTGACCGTACAGGATGGCGGGTTGCATCCTTTCGGGCCATGGGAGGGCGATCATTTGGCCGCGCATCGGCTCAACGGGCAGCGGACGGGGAAGCAGGCGCAACTCGCTGCTCCAAGCCCCGGCTGCCAGCACCACGGCATCGGCCTCCTGGAGGCCTGCTTCGGTCCTGACGCCCCGGACCTGGGTGTCGGCGACCTCGAGCGCTCGCGCGCGTTGCGGGATGTGGCGGACGCCGACGCGCTCCGCGTCGGCGCGGAGGCCCGCGGCAAGAGCCGTGGGGTCGAGCGCGCCGTCTTCGGGGACGAACGCCGCGCCGCGCGCTGGCGCCGTCGCCGGCCATGCCGAATGGACTTCCGTTGCGTCGAGCCATTCAGCGCGGAGGCCGAGCTGCCGCTGGTGGGCGACGGCCGCCCGCAGTGTCCGCTCCTCCGTTTCGTCGAGTGCGAGCTGGGCGATGCCCCTCTGGAGCAGTCCAACATCGATACCCGTAGTGTCGGTCAGCGATCTCGCGGTGCGAAGTGTGGTCTCGCGGGCGCGCACGCAGAGGGCGAGGACGCCGGGTTTGCGTTCGTCGTGCGCTTCTGTCTGGGCGGCCAGCATCCCGGCAGAGGCGGGTGTCGCGGCGCCGGGGACGGGCCCAGGGTCGACGATCGCGACGCCGGTCCCGCGCGTCGCGAGTGCCCGCCCGCACGCCCAACCGATGACGCCGCCGCCGACGATGACGACCTCGATCCCTGGCACGTTTGGCCCCCAGAGGTGAAACTACTAGGGGTACGGGTCGTACGGTCAACTAGGTCCCACACGGGGAGGACAGCAAATATGCTTCGGTCGATTCTCGGCTTCGCGGTACTCGCCGTCGTCGCGTGGTTCGCGTTGAAGCTCGTTTTCGGGTTGCTCGGACTTGCGCTGACGCTGGCGTGGTCGTTGGTGTGGCTCGCGGCCATCGGCTTCGGGGTTTATCTACTCCTCAAGCTCGTGAGTCCGTCGACGGCCGAGAAGGTGCGCGACATGGTGAAGGGACAGGGGCCGCGCCGCGCGGCGTGAACGGCTACGAGCTTCACTGCCACGGAAGCGGCTGACTGGAATGCGCGTGGGCGATCTTCCACCCGCTCGTTCGCTGCTTCAATAGCACTGTAGCCGTACCGAACTCGGCGGCGGTGCCGTCGGCTCCAGTCCAGCGGTAGTCCGCAAACGCCCACGCTAGGCCTCCCGGCACGACCTCGACGTGGAGGCTGAGCATCGTGACGATGCCTCCCCGGCCAACTGCGGCGAAACGGGGCGGCCCGGCTCGCTCTCGCCCATTCGAGACGACCCGGGCCGCCTCATCGTAGAGGGTATCGGCGGCCGGGCTGTGCTCCAGGTCGAGGTTGAGGGCGAGGGCGACGACGTCGCGCACGGCCCGGGCCTCGACGGCGAGGACGGGAGCTTCCACGGTTGGTGGCCGGGACGCGCCGCACGCCGCGGCGACCCCGGCCAGCAAGCACACCGCGGTCCTAGCGATCATCCTCAGGGCGGAAGACTTCCTTCAGCCGCATCGTCACAGTGCCGAACGAGAACTTCGACTTGATCTGCACAACGACGCGACGGTCATCGTCGGAGACCCAAATGTTGGCCTTCGCCTTCTCGGCGAGGATTCCTCCGCCCTTGATGATCGGCCGGGTGGTGATGACGGGGAAACGGCCGGCCGGAACGTCGATCGTGTCACGGCCGACGATCTCGATCACGACTGGATTGCGGTCTGGGCGGAAATAGCGCTGGAACTCGTGGCGCTCGCCGAGGAGGAGGTCGACCGTCCGCACGAAGTAGAAGAACGACGCATCGTCGAGCGGCTCGGCGACGGTCTCGAAGGTCGTATCGGGAAAGTCTTCCTGGCGGAAGAACCCCGAATCGGCAAAGATGTTGAAGGCGCGGCGGCGCTCCCAGCTCCCCTCGTGCTGGTCTTGCACGAAGCGGCGGGACTGGAAGTCGTAGAGTCCGACCCACGAGTCCATGACGTTGTTGATCTTGTAGAAGAACGTGCCGCCGCGTATCCGGAACTGGATATGGAGCGTTTCCTCGCCCCGGAGCGTGTCGATTCCCATCACCTCCAGCTCCGCGGTCCCCACCGGAATGAACCCGAACTTGGCGTCGTAGACGAGCCGCTCGCCCACCGGGAAGTAGGCGGTGAGTGGCGGGCAGGGGAGCAGCGGCGGCAGGCAACCCACCGAGTCGGGAAGCTGGATCGAGAGGACCAGTGCCAGCGGGGCGAGTGCGGTCGGAATCATGCGGCGATGTTCCGGACGACCGAACGGGCTCGGACGAGGTCGGTCAGGCGTCCGAGCGAGCCGCGACGCCGCGGCCGGCGCA
The DNA here is from genome assembly GCA_039591795.1 of Gemmatimonadota bacterium. Classification (GTDB taxonomy): domain Bacteria; phylum Gemmatimonadota; class Gemmatimonadetes; order Gemmatimonadales; family GWC2-71-9; genus JBDHCY01. The sequence goes on from JBDHCY010000016.1 coordinate 27,964, forward strand.
ACGGTCTGCCGCGGCCCGAGACCGCGACGGCCTCGACTCGGCGCGCGTGCGGGCGTACTCGCCTGAGGAGCTCAGCGCTCGCGGCGTAGCCCTCGAGCGTGAGTGCGGGTGCCGGTCTTCGAAATGCGGGCTGGAGGGCGCTCAAGCGAAACGCGCAGAACCCAGAGGTGACATCGCGCACGCCCTCGATCCCCACGGCACCGCCCAAGTACCACGTCACCATCTGTCGTAGCAGGCGCTCGGCGAGCGGGCGTTGCTCCTCCGACTGGCGATGTTCTGCCACGACGACGTCCGCTCCCGACTCGATGCCACGGACGAGCTCGGGCAGCGACGCGGGATCGTGCCCGAAGTCCGCATGCAGTGCGATAGCCGAATCGCGACGGGGGCGATCGGTTCGCCGCAGTGCCTCACGGAGAAGCTCCTCGACCGTGGCGGCATAGCCAACGCGCCGATCGTGGCGCACCAGCGTGAGCGGCAGCACGCGGGCATAGGAGCTCAGGATGTCGGGCGTCGCATCGTCGGATGCATCGTCGACCACCAGGAGGTGATACTCCCGCTCGAAGTCGCGGAAGACCCGGCGCACTTTCCACAGGAGTAGCCCCACGGTTTGCGCCTCGTTGTAGACGGGTACGCAGACGTAGATCATGGTCTCGAATCTATTCGCCCTGGCGACAAAGGTGCACTCCCTCTTTCAACGGACGACGCGGTAGTTCCGAAACTCGCCGACGCGCCACCCGGTGAGCTGCTCGATTGCGTCCGAGACCGCGTATCGGGCCAGACGAGCGGTCCACCGGACCGGCAGGGCTTCCCAATCGAAGTGTCGCGGTCGGGCCGCAATCCACGCCCGCACGGGCGCCGGGTGGTGGCCGGTGAATCGACGCAGCCCGGGGAAGCGGCCGTACTCAAATGGGCGCTCTTCCGCCGCACGCCCCCCGAAGATGGTCTCCAACACGGCGGTCTTCTTGCGCGCATGCTCGACCGAGCGGGCCCACCCGTAGTGGTACACGCGAGCACCGCTGGGGGTCGCGCGGATCCTTCGAAGCCTGCTCCCCACGCGAAAGCCCTGTGCGTCGCGATAGCTTCGGACGTCGATGCCGCTGCGCACGACGCGTACCTCCCGGCGATAGAAGTTCCGACTGGTTGCCACCGTCAAGTAATCTCCGAAAAAATGCAGGTAGTCGAACAGCAAGCCCTCGACCTCAGGTCGGGGATCGGCGGCGGCAAGCGTCGTGCGGATGGTGTCGTAGTCGTGTTCGTGAATGACTTCGTCGGCCTGAATGTAGAAGCACCAGTCAGCCCCGCGCCGGGCGGCCTCCTCGAGGCCGCGTTGGGTCTGTTCCGCCAGCACTGACCCA
>JBDHCY010000017.1:0-28962 GCA_039591795.1 Gemmatimonadota bacterium
CAGTGTTGCAAAGGGGTGCGTCTGCGGGAGCGTGTTCAGGAGCTTGTAGATTGCGTCCATGGCGCCCGTCGGTGCCTCGTATTCCTCGGCCTGCCTCATGAAGGCTTCGAGATTCATGTCGGCTGTCTGGCCGCCTCCCGCCATCTTCATGAACATCTTCGTCGAGGCGTCGGGGTCCTGCGACGCGAGTAAGCCGGTCCGGTCGCTCGACAGCTCGCTCTTCCGATACCACTCGAGGAGCGCGAGCTTGACCGGCAAGAGTGCTAGACCCGCGAGGAAGGGGAGCGCCGAGAAACCGAAATTGAGGAGGATGACGAGCACCGTGTGATAGAGCACGTGACCGCTCATCACATGCCCGACCTCGTGGCCGAGCAACACACGCATCTCGTCGTCGTCGAGGAGCTTGAGCGCCCCTGAATTGACGACGATGAACGGATCGTCCATCCCGAAGGCGCCCGCATTGACGAACGGCGTCTGGGAGACGTAGAGCTCGGGGCGTTTTGGCCAGTCGAGCGTAGCCAGCACTTCCGTGTAGAGCGCGTTGAACTGCGGAAACTGCTGCGGCCCGACGCGGACGGAATTCGCCTGGAAGAGGAGCCGGATGCCGCGCTCGCCGAAGAAGCCGAACGTGCGGCGCACGACCTCGTCAAAGCCGGGAATGCGGCGCAACGACTGGAGCGCACCGCGGTCTGCTGGATGTTCCCAAGCCACAGGTGCGATTTCGGTGAGCACCTTGCGGCTGCGTGATGATGGCATGCGTGGATCGGTCATGCTCCGCCCCCAGGCTGCGAGTGTTGGTCTTCAACCCATACGCGGTTGGGAAAACCGGGTTTCAGGCCGATCGCTCGAGTGCTTGTGCCAGGTCGGCGATCAAATCGTCCGGATCTTCGAGGCCAACCGACAGGCGAACCAGCTCATCGGTGAGGCCCATGGCCTCCCGCATGGCGGGAGGCACAGAGGAATGAGTCATGGTGGTCGGGTGGGTGATGAGGCTCTCGACGCCTCCGAGCGACTCGGCGAGCGCGAAGATGCGGGTTCGCTCAGCGAACTTCCGGGCTCGTTCGGCGGTGTCGAGGAGCACCGTGACCATTCCGCTCGAGCCACACATCTGTTGGCGAGCGAGCTCGTACTGGGGGTGCGAAGGCAGCCCAGGGTAAACCACCGTGCGGATGCCGTGTTGCCCCTCGAGCCACGTGGCGATCTGTCGGGCCGTCGTTTCGTGCTGTCGCATGCGGACCGGAAGCGTCTTGAGCCCCCGGAGCGCGAGCCAGCAATCGAACGGCCCAGGCACGGCGCCCGCGCTGTTCTGAATGAACTCGAGTCGCTGCGCCACGTCATCGCGGGTCGTGACGACGATGCCCCCGATCATGTCCGAGTGCCCGTTCAGGTACTTCGTGGTCGAGTGGAACACCACGTGGGCACCATGCTCGAGCGGGCGCTGGAAATAGGGCGTTGCGAACGTGTTGTCGACGACGAGAAGGATGTTCCGATCTGCCGCGAGCTCTGCGCACGCCCGTAAGTCGGCGAGGTGCATCATCGGGTTCGTCGGAGTCTCGACGAAGAGCAGCTTGGTTTTCGTCGTCACCGCTTCGGCGACGCGGTCGATCGAGCGCGTGTCGACGAAGGTGAAATCGATCCCGAGCCGGCGGTAGATGAGATCCATCAAGCGGTAGGTGCCACCGTACACGTTCTGGCCGCACACGACGTGATCGCCCGCTTCGAAGAGCTTCATGATCGCGTCGACGCCCGCGAGACCTGAGCCGAACGCGAAGCCATGAGCGCCGGCTTCGAGCGCGGCCACGGCACGCTCGAGCGCGTCGCGCGTCGGATTGCGGGTTCGCGCGTAGACAAACCCTTTGTGTTGATCGATTCCCTCTTGTACGTACGTCGACGTCTGGTAGATGGGCGTCATCACGGCACCGGTAAGCGGATCGGGCCGCTGCCCGGCGTGAATCGCACGCGTGGCGAACCGGAGATGGAGATCGTCGTCGTAGGCGCGTGCCATGCGCGGAACGTAAGCGTTTTCGCGGTGCGAGCAAGCGTGCTTGCTGGGGCCGCGTGCGGTCGGCTACGTTTCGGCCGCAAGCCATGACCGATCTCATCATCTCTGTCTCGGGCGTCCGCGGAATCGTGGGCAGTGCCCTGACGCCCGACGTGGTTCTCCGGTTTGCCGGTGCGTTCGGCTCTTGGGCCCGTGAGCGCGGGGGCGGCCGCGCCACGGTCGTCGTCGGGCGGGACGCGCGCACGTCGGGCCCACTGCTCGCCCGCGCGGTGACGGCAGGCCTCCTCGGCTCGGGCACCGACGTCGTCGACGTTGGCCTCGTGCCCACACCGACCGTACAGCTCGAGGTGGAACGGCAAGAGGCACAGGGCGGTATCGTCATCACGGCCAGTCACAACCCCATCGAGTGGAACGCGCTCAAGTTCGTTGGGCCCGACGGGATCTTCCTCGACACGCGAGACGCGGGCGACGTTCGCCGGCGGGCGGAATCGGGCACGATCGGATGGGTCGGTTGGGACGAGGTTGGCAGCGCCCGCGAGATCTCGGATGCCATCGACCACCACGTCGCGCTCGCCGTCGCGGCCGTTCCCGATCCGACCGCGATCATCGATCGCCGGTTCCACGTCGCCTTGGACTGCGTGCGTGGGGCAGGTGGGGTCATCATGCCCGCGCTGCTCGAGCGGCTCGGTTGCCGCGTTACCGCAATCAATACCGAGCCCGACGGCCGATTCCCGAGGCCGCCCGAGCCGATTCCCGCTCACTTGGGCGAGCTGGGCGCTCTCGTTCGAGACAGCGGCGCCGATGTGGGGTTCGCCGTAGACCCGGATGTAGACCGGCTCGCGATCGTCGACGAGTCGGGACAGCCGATCGGCGAGGACTACACCTTGGCCTTTGCCGTCCATGCGGCGTTCGGGCGAGACGCGGCCCCAGAGGGTGCCCGCGAAGTGGTCTGCAACCTCTCGACGAGCCTCGTGGTGGAGGACGCCGCGCGGGCGCATCGGGCAGCAGTGGTGCGGACGCCCGTGGGTGAGGCGCACGTCGCCCGCGCCGCCGTCACGCGAGGCGCAGTGATGGCGGGTGAAGGGAACGGAGGAGTGATCTACCCTGCCGCGCACGCTGGGCGTGACGCGCCCGTCGCAGCCGTGCTGGCGCTGGAATACCTCGCGCGCGAGGGGAGCACGGTTGGGGAGCTCGTCGCTGCGCACCCACGCTACGTGATCGTGAAGGCGAAGGCCCCACGCGCGGACGCCGAGCTTGGCTCGATCTATCAGGCACTAACCGAACGGTTTCGCGATGCCGACCGCGACACCGTAGACGGCCTGCGGCTCGCGTGGAGCGATCGCTGGGTGCACGTCCGTCCGTCGGGCACCGAGCCCATCGTTCGGATAATCGCCGAGGCGCCCCGCCGGGCAGACGCCGACGCGCTGCTCGAAGCCTGCCGCGCCGAGGTCGTGGGTTAGGGATACAGTCATGTGCGGTATCATCGGCTATATCGGGCCACGAGTGGCGGCTCCCCTCCTGTTGGAGGGGCTCAAGCGACTGGAGTACCGGGGCTACGACTCGGCTGGACTCGGGCTCGTCTCGGGGAGTGGGCTCGCGATGTTCAAGGCGGCGGGGAAGATCTCGGCGCTGGAGCAGCAGCTCACCGGGCAGGAGCTCACCGGCTCGCTCGGCATCGGGCACACGCGCTGGGCCACGCACGGTGCTCCCACGACGGTCAACGCGCACCCCCATAGCGACAGAGACGGCGTCCTCGCGCTCGTGCACAACGGGATCGTCGAGAATGGGACGACCCTCCGGCGCGCACTGCTCGAGCGTGGCCACACATTTCGGTCGGACACCGACACCGAGGTGCTCGCGCACCTGATCACCGAACACTACAGCGACTCGCTCGAGGCCGCCGTGGCGGCGGCGTTGCACGAGGTGGAAGGAACCTACGGACTGGCGGTGGTCTCTGCCCGTGAGCCCGATGTGCTCGTCGCAGCCCGCAACGGATCGCCGCTGCTCCTGGGCGTCACTCCCGACGAGCGATTCATCGCCTCCGACGCCTCGGCCATCCTGGCGTTCACGAGAGACGTCGTCTATCTCGACGACCAGGAGATAGCCGTGCTCGACCGTGACGGCTACCGCGTGCGCCACCTCGATGCGCGGCCCGTGGCCAAGGCAGTGAGTCGGATCGACTGGGACCTCGCGACTATCGAACGCGGCGGCTACTCCCACTTCATGCTCAAGGAGATCATGGAGCAGCCGGAGAGTCTGGAGAACGCACTCCGAGGCCGGCTCCTCGAAGAGGAGGGAACGGCAAAGCTCGGAGGTCTGAACCTCACCGACGAAGACCTCCTCGGGATCAATCGCGTCGTGCTGACCGCCTGCGGCACATCCTGGCATGCGGCGCTGATCGGCGAGTACATGATTGAAGAGCTGGCCCGCGTCCCGGCGGAGGTCGAATACGCCTCTGAGTTCCGGTATCGGAATCCAATCGTGAAAGATGGGACACTCGTGATCGGCGTGTCGCAGTCCGGCGAGACGGCAGACACGCTCGCGGCGGTCCGCGAAGCGCGGAGCCGGGGAGCTCGGACGCTCGGAATCGTGAACGTGGTGGGATCGAGTATCGCACGCGAAGTGGACGGCGGGCTCTACGTCCACGCCGGCCCGGAGATCGGCGTTGCGAGCACGAAGGCGTTCACGAGCCAAGTGGCGGCGCTGACGCTCGTCGCACTGCGTCTTGCGCGCCTTCGCGCGCTATCCATTCTCCAAGGCCGTGAGATCGTGCGGGCGCTGCAGGCGTTGCCGGGGCTCGTCGCCGAGGTCCTTGGCCGTGCGGAGCAAGTCGAGGCGCTGGCTGAGCGACTCCAGCGGGCAACGAACGTCCTCTACCTTGGCCGCGGCTACAACTTCCCGGTGGCCCTCGAAGGTGCACTGAAGCTCAAGGAGATCTCTTACATCCACGCCGAGGGGTATCCGGCTGCCGAAATGAAGCACGGTCCGATCGCCCTGATCGACGATCTGATGCCGGTCGTGTTCGTGGCGCCCCGCGATACGGTGTATCCGAAGATTCTCTCGAACATGGAAGAGGTCCGAGCACGAGGCGGACGCATCATCGCCGTCGTGTCGGAGGGCGATGAGGCCGCTGCCTCCCTGGCCGACCATCGGCTCGAGATTCCGGTGACGCTCGATTGCCTCACGCCGATTCTGACCGTGCTTCCGCTGCAGTTGCTTGCCTACTACATCGCCGTGCGCCGGGGCTGCAACGTGGACCAACCCCGCAATCTCGCGAAGTCGGTGACGGTCGAGTAGCCACCGAGCTGACCGGCAGGAGGTTAGACGGTGAGGGTGGTGTTGCAGCGCGTGTCGCGGGCGGCCGTTTCCGTGAACGAGGCGGTGATCGCCGCCATTGACCGCGGATTCCTGGTGTTGGCAGGGTTCGGTCCGACGGACGACGAGGCGACGCTCTCCTGGATGGCCGACAAGATCGCGGGGCTCAGACTCTTCGGCGACGAACACGGCAAGATGAACCTGGATCTGTCCGACGTGGGTGGCGGCGTCCTCGTGGTCTCGCAGTTCACGCTCTATGGCGACGTAGCTGGGGGCCGGCGACCGTCGTTCGTCGCCGCCGCTCCAGGGGAGCAGGCACGGGCACTGTACGAGCGATTCGTCACCCTCCTTGCGGAGCGGGTCGCGATCGTGGCGGCCGGCGAGTTTGGCGCCATGATGGCCGTCGAACTGGTGAATGACGGGCCAGTCACCCTCGTGCTCGAACGATGATTCCGCAGCTCGTCCTCGCCTCCAGCTCTCCCCGACGACGACAGCTGCTCACGATGCTCGGCATCGCGCATGTGGTAGCCCCTTCCGAGATCGACGAGACGCCTCGACCAGGCGAAGGTCCGGAGCCATACGCGCTCAGACTCGCCGAGGAAAAGGCCAGAGCGGCATCGGCGCCAGACGCACTCGTCCTCGGAGCCGATACCACTGTGGTCATCGACGAGTCGATCTTGGGCAAGCCACGCGATGAGGACGAGGCGGAGCGAATGCTCGCACAGCTGGCCGGCCGCACGCATCGCGTGGTGAGCGCTGTCGCTCTCCTCCACCGCGATCGAGTGGAACGAGCAGTAGACGTCACGCGCGTCACGATTCGCGCGCTCGACGCCGAGACGATCCGAGACTACGTCGCTACCGGTGAGCCACTCGACAAGGCGGGTGCGTACGCGATCCAGGGCTACGGCGCTGCGTTGGTGGAGCGGATCGAGGGAGACTTCTTTGGGGTGATGGGCCTGCCGGTTCGCCTGACCGTGGAGCTGCTCGCCCGCTTCGGCTATCGCTACTCTTTTACGCGATAGACGGCGACCGCCCGCGCCTTACCCTTGAGGTCCAGCGGAGGGAGTTCTTCGACGGGCGGTGGCTCTTTCAGTGCCTGCAAGAAGGCGTCGGAGACCAGAATCTCGTTGGGCCCGGCAGCCGAACAGAGGCGTTCCGCAGTGTTCACAGCGTCGCCGATCACGGTGTACTCGAGACGGCGATCGCTCCCAATGTTACCCGCGAACACCTCTCCGAAGTTGATCCCCATCCCCACAGCGAGCTCGGGCCGGCCGGCGTCACGCCATCGCTCGTTCATGGTGGCTAGCGCCGTGAGTTGCGCTCGGGCCGCTTGCATGGCACGGTCGGCGTCATCGGCTTGGCCGATCGGGGCACCCCACAGTGCCATGATGGCGTCACCCATGAATTTGTCGAGTGTGCCACCGTGCTCGAAGATGATCTCCACCATTTCGGTGAAGTATTCGGTGAGGATCGTCGCGATCTGGTCCGGATTCATCGTCTCCGACATGGCGGTGAAGCCACGGATATCAGAGAAGAAGATACAGACCGGACGCTTCTGACCGCCGAGCTGGATGGCACCCGTCTGCTTGAGAATCTGCTTCGCGACGTTCGGCGCGAAGTACCGCTGGAAGTTCGACAGCACGAGCGCCTCGCGGCGGATGCGCTCGGACAACTCCGAATTCTCGATGGCCGCGGAAGCGACATGACCGAACGCGATGAGGAACTCGAGGTCTTTGTCGGAGAACGAGTGGGTCGTCGTCAGGTTGTCCACGTACAGAATGCCGAGCACCGGCCGTTCACGGCCTAGCAGCGGCGTGCACAAGGCGCTCCGCACGCTCTGCATGAGGATCGACTTCCCCTTGAAACGCTCGTCTTGTACGGCGTTGTCCGAGAGGATGGCAACGCGTTCTTCCACCGCCTTTCGGGCGATCGATTGTGGGACGTGCCGGCTCGTAGATGTATCGCCCGACCGCGTCCTCGAGACGCGCGGAATGAGCTCCCCCGTCTGCTCGTCGAGCGTGAGCAACGAGGCCCGATCGACCTTCATCGTCTGAAAGGTGAAATCGAGCACCCGACCGAGCAGACGGTCCACATCCTCCTGCCGCAGGAGCTCCATCAGAATCTCGAGTTGCAGCGCGAGCTTCTTCGCTCGCTGCTCCGCGGCCGAGTCGCCCGGCTCGAGCGCGGTTGGCTCCTCACCGGCCGACTCCATGACTGGGATCGGGCCGGACACCGACACGGGCAGTTGCCGGAGGATCGTCGCTCCAGGGGCCTTGCCGCCGCTGAACCCCGCGTCTGATGGTTCGCGCGCCTTCGGCTCGCGGACCTGGAAGGAGACCTTCCCGAACGTGATCGTGTCGCCCGGGACGGCCGTCGCGTCGTTCACGCGGGCACCGTTGACGAAGGTGCCATTCGAGGAGTCGAGATCGCGGACACGGAGGCTACCGTCCTGGGCGGTGAGCTCAGCGTGGCGCCGGGAAATCGTTGGGTCGGCGACCGGGACGTCGCTCGTGACGGCGCGCCCCAATACGAGTGTCTGGCCTGGGGCGAAGTCGATCGTCTGACCCCCGGCGCTGCTGGTGAGCTGCAGCATACGGTGATCCAACCTAATCTGGCTCGAGCGCGCGCGCGAGCGCGCGGAGCACTGCTTGAGCCTTCGCTTCGGTCTCGTGGAACTCGTGTGCCGGATCCGAGTCTGCTACGATGCCAGCTCCCGCCTGTACGACGGTTCGATCCGGCAGCACCACGGCCGTACGGATGGCGATCGCCGTGTCGAGACTTCGCGCCCCCCAACCCACGTGCCCCACCGCACCGGCGTAGACGCCGCGTCGTGATGGTTCGAGGCCGTCGATGATCTCCATCGCGCGAATCTTCGGTGCACCCGAAACCGTCCCTGCCGGAAAGGACGCCCGAAGGGCATCGAGCGCGTCGAGCGAGCTCACGAGCCGCCCCCGTACTTCACTGGCCAAGTGTTGGACATGAGAGTAGCGCTCGATGGTGAGGAGCTCGCTGACTCGGACGCTGCCCAGCTCCGCCACGCGCCCGACGTCGTTGCGGCCGAGATCGACGAGCATCAGATGCTCGGCGCGCTCCTTGGGATCGGCCTTGAGCTCCTCCGCGAGGCGCGCGTCACCATCGGCCGTCGCGCCTCTCGGGCGTGTACCCGCGATCGGCCGAACGGTCACCTCGTCGTTCTCCACGCGTACCAGAACCTCGGGAGAGCTGCCCACTACCGAGACGCCGTCGAACTCGAGGAGAAAGAGATAGGGGCTGGGATTGAGGGCGCGAAGGAAGCGGTAGAGCCGAAGCGGATCGACCGATGCCGCGACGTCTTGTCGCCGCGACAGCACGGCCTGGTAGCACTCGCCGGCAGCGATCTCCGCCTGGATGCGTTGCACATCCCGCTCGAACGCCTCGCGCGGATAGGGCGAGGTCACCGGTGGGTGGGAGACGTCGTCGCCCCAGCGGAGCGGCCCGAGCGTACTGGGGGTCGCGAGGCGAGCTTCGAGCGAGGTCAGCCGTTCCTGAGCGGCGTCGTACGCCTGGTCGATCTCGCGTTCGGTGGCCCCGGATGGAGCATCGAGCACGGTCACGAGTGTGGCGAGGCCGCGCAGGTTGTCCAGAACCACCAACGTGTCGACGATCATGACCAACGCATCGGGCAGCGAGAGATCGTCGGGAGGCGCCGGCGGGAGGCGCTCGAGTGTGCGCACCAGATCGTAGCTCCACACACCGACCGCCCCCCCGACAAACGGCGGAAGGCCAGGCCGGGCGGCCACGCGCACGGGCCGCAGGCGGCCGGCGAGGTCGGCCAGTGGATCGGGAGCCGGTCCGGCCGCCTGCCACCCCTGAGGCGTCCAGCATTCCACCTGCCCTGCGGTGTAGCGCAGGACCTCGCGCGGCTCTGTGCCGAGGAAGGTGTACCTCGCCCATCGCTCGCCGCCCACGAGCGACTCGAGGAGAAACCCGAACTGGCCCCGCCGGATCTTGGCGAAGGCTCCGACGGGCGAGTCCACGTCGAGGACAACGGTGCGAACGAGGGGGACGAGTGCCCCGCTCCGGGCTAGGGCCACTGCTCCGGCACGGTCGAGGGGGGCGGTCATGGCGCGGGGGCGCTTGCCGCCATCCGGGGCGTTGGCGAGATTGCGCCGTGATGCGAGCGGGGTTGGCTGCGCTTGCGCTCGCCGCGGCCGCTGCGCCGCTGGCCGCGCAAGGCGCCTGGAACGATTCGACCACACGGGCACTGGTGGCGCGGGCGATCGCGCAACGCCGCCGCATGCTCGCCGACTCCCAATTGCAGGATTTTCGAGCGCGCGCCAACGGGTTCGTCTTCTTCTTGGGACAACTCGGCGAAGGCCTCGCCGATCCGCCCCAGTTGATCAAGTCGGACCAACTGGTGCTGGAAGTCTTCTGGAAGGCGCCGAACCTCAGCAAGCAGCGAATCGTCGGCTGGCGCGATCGCCGCGACCTCCCCACCGATATCCAGTATCACACCGATCACCTTGGAATCGTCCTCAACAACTTCGCGGACGCGATCCGACTTGGCGAGGGCGACGAAGTGCGCGACGTGCCTCACCCGCTCGCGCCTTCCGGGCCCACGCTCTACGACTACGTCCTGGTTGACTCACTGGCCGTAGTGCTCCCGAACCGTACGGTGCGCGTTCTCGAGGTCCGAGTGCGGCCTCGAACGTTCGATGCACCCCGCTTGATTGGCTCCCTGTTCCTCGATGCCGAACAGTTCGAACTCGTGCGCATGACATTCAGCTTCACGCCAGCGGCGTACCTCGATGAGCAGCTCGAAGATATCAGCGTCGTCCTCGATCATGCGCTCTGGGATGGGCGCTACTGGCTCCCATTCCGTCAGGAGATCGAGATCCGCCGTCGGGCCACATGGCTCGATCTCCCGGCGCGTGGCATCATCCGCGGGCGTTGGGAGATCGGAGAGTATGAGTTCAACCTCGGACTCGCGGCCAGCTACTTCCGGGGGCCGGAGATCGTCGCAGCGCCACAAGCGGTCCGGGACACGTTCCCGTGGGTGAGCCCACTCGACTCGGCCATCACCAGCGCCGTCGCACCCGTGGAGCGACGCGATCTCGCCGAGCTGCGCCTGCTCGCCGCGGACCTCGTTGAACGCTACACGGTCAGTGGCCTCCCGCCCGTGCGTGTGGGAGCAACTCGTCTGTCCGAGTTGGCCCGAGCGAATCGCGCCGAGGGCGTCGCCCTCGGCGCCGGCATCGTTGCCAGGCCATGGGAGGGGCGGTTCGAGCTCAGGCTCTCGGGGAGCTACGGTCTCTCCGATCGGCGATTGAAGGGCACCCTTGCTGCGCGAGGGCGTGCGGGAGCGTTCATCTGGGAGGTGGATGGCCATCGCCGTCTCCGGGACGTCGCGGACGAGCCCGCGGTGTCCGCCATCGTCAATTCGATCGCTTCGCAGGAGTTCGCCAGTGATGCCGGGGACTATTACCTGCAGACCGGAGTGTTGGTAGGCCTTCGGCATGCTCTCGGGCCCCGGGAGGAGCTTGGAGTGGAGTTTGGGGCCGACGAGGTGCGCTCCGTGGAGGTTCGCGCGACGCCAGTCTCCGGTGCATTTCGCCCGAATCCGGCGCTGGGGATCGATCCGGTGTGGTGGCATGGCACCCTTCGGGCGGAACGGTCCCCGGGAACCGCGCGACGGCTCGACTGGGCTGGCGAGGTGGTGCTCGAGGCCGGGCTCGGGAATGTGGGCTATTGGCGGGCGGCAGCGAGAGTCGAGGGAAACACGCCTGCTGGGGCGGGCACGCTCGTTGCGACGGCGAGGCTCGGAGCCGGCAGCCTGGGGCTCCCCGCTCACCGGGCCTTCGTGCTGGGCGGGCGCGGGACACTGCTGGGTGAGCCGTTTCGGGCCTACGGCGGCCGATTTGCGAGCCTCGTATCGCTCGAGTGGCGGCTGCCGGTCCCGGGCGTCGGGCTCGGATTGGGGCCCTTCGGCGCGATCCGGCCTGCCGTGGTGGCAATTCCTTTTGCCGCTGCGGGCTGGGCGGAGGAACCCATTGGGGGTACTCCCTGGGCGGCGACGAGTGGCGTGCGTCCGGTTGCCGGTGTGGGCCTCGAGTTCTTGCGGGTCCTACGAGTCGACGTGGGGGTGAGCCTCCGGTCGGGTTCGGTAGCCGGCTCGCTCGATCTGGCACGCACGTTGTGGGACATCCTATGAGCGAAGCTGGTGTGAGACGGTGGCCCGATCACTGCTAACTTGGCACTGACCTTGGAACCGCAAGCGACGTTCACCGACGAGTGGCTAGCAGCGACGATCGAGGGCCTCCTCACGGCCGAGATCGTTGCTGAGCTGCGAGCTGAGGCGGAGCCCGAGCAGTCCCTCTGGCAACTGCTCGCGGCTCGACGTCTCCTGCCCGATGAAGAAATCCTCGCGGCACTATCCGAGCGTTTCCGCCTGGGCACGGCCGACTTTGGCCTGCTGGAGCACCGGGCTCGGGAGTCGGTACCAGAGGCCGTCGCGCGGCGCTACCACGTGGTGCCCCTGCGGGTGACCGAGACGCATCTCGATATCGCGACGGCGAATCCATTCGACCTCGACGCGGAGAAGACGCTCTCGTTCGCGACCGGTCTGACGGTGCGGATGTTCCTTGCCTCCCCGGATTCGATTCAGGAACAGCTGGAGCACCTGTACCGTCCCGATCAACTGCTCGATCGCATCATCGAGGGCGTGCATACGGAGGCGGAGGTGACGCAGCTGGTCGACGAGCTGCCAGCCGAGGAGATCACCTTCGCCGAGCAGGAAGCGAGTCAACGGCCAGTGGTGCGGCTCGTCGATCTCATCTTGTCCGAGGGAATCAGCTCCAGGGCGAGTGACATCCACATCGAGACGGAAGAAGGCGGAGTGGCCGTCCGGTACCGCATCGACGGAGTGCTGCGACAGGTGATGAAGATTCCGCGGCGCGCCGGCCTGCCTCTCATCTCTCGCATCAAGATCATATCCGGGCTCGATATCGCCGACCGGCTGCGTCCGCAGGATGGCCGTGCGCGAGTCGGTGTCAACGGCACTCCGGTCGATCTCCGCGTCTCCACGCTCCCGGCAACGCTGGGTGAGAAGGTCGTGATCCGGATTCTCGACTCTCGCTCGACGGTGCTCGATCTCGACTCCCTCGGGTTCCACCGAGACGAAGCCGAAACCGTGCAAGCGCTTCTTCGCAACCGCGATGGCATCATCCTCGTCACGGGGCCGACGGGTTCGGGGAAGACGACGACGTTGTACGGCGCTATTCGCGAGATCCAGACTGAGGGTGTCAACATCGTCACGGTCGAGGACCCGGTCGAATACCGCATGCAGGGGATCGTCCAGGTTCAGGTGAACGAGAAGGCGGGACTCACCTTCGCGTCGGCCCTTCGATCGATTCTGCGGCAGGATCCGGACGTCGTGCTGGTGGGAGAGGTCCGCGACCGTGAGACGGCCGAGATCGCGGTCCGCGCTTCGTTGACGGGCCATCTGGTACTCTCGACGCTCCACACGAACGACGCGGCAAATGCCGTCACGAGACTCGTCGACATCGGCGTCGAGCCGTACAAGATCGGCTCAGCCCTCCGAGGCATCATCGCGCAGCGGCTCGTCCGGCGCTTGTGCGATGCTTGCCGCGAGCCCCTCACGGACCCTGTCGAGGCGCGCCTGAAACCGTGGATTCCCGAGGGGAGCACTATCCTCGGCGCGGTGGGATGCCCGGAGTGCGCGATGACGGGCTACCGCGGTCGGTTCGCGATCGTCGAGGCGTTGCTTGTCACGCCCGACGTCGAGCAGATGATCGCTGAGGGGGCGAACGCCGATCAGATCGCGCGTGTGGGGCTCCGTCCGGGGGCGACGCTCTGGGGGAGTGGCGTTCGTCACGTGCTGAACGGTCAGACGTCGCTCGAAGAGCTCGAGCGGGTGGTCGAGGCTCCGGCGACACGGCCTGAGGACACGGGGGCGCCGCGGAGCCGCACGAGCTCCCGCGCGATGCCGAGTCCGACGGTCTCCGAGCCGCCTGCGGTCGCCGAGCTTCGTTCTCCGGAGCCCGAGCCGGTGGCGCATTTCGAGTTGCTCGACGGGCCGCAGGGTGACCGGTCCGGGGAGCGCGGCACCGTCCTGCTCGTCGAAGACGAAGCTCAGCTTCGCAGGGTCCTCAAAGATCTACTCGAGCGTGACGGTTTCGTGGTCGAGGAGGCACAGGATGGGGCCGAGGCGCTCGTGCAGGTCGATCGTGTGGCTCCCGACGTCGTGGTGCTCGATCTGAACCTCCCGGGCCTCGACGGCTATGGCGTGCTCTCCCGCATGCGGAGGCAACCGGCCACGGCCGAGATTCCGGTGATCGTGCTGACCGCCAAAGGGGACGAGGACAACGAAGTGCGCGTGTTCGAGCTTGGCGCAGACGACTTTCTCACCAAACCGTTCCGTGCTCGAGCGTTGGCGGCCCGGCTCGACGCCCTGCTCAGTCGGCGACGGGCCCGCTAGCCTCGGGGTTCGATCCTCCCCACACCCGCCGCACGGCGGCTCCGAGCTCTTTCAAATTGAATGGTTTGGCGACGCACGGCACGTCGGTGTGCGGATCGGAGCGCGGCCGCTCTGCATCCGCCGCGGCGATCAAGCGCGCGGACATCCCCGGTCGGGCGAGTAAGGTGTCGAGCACCGAGGCGCCGTCGGGCGATGCGGCGCGGGTATCGACGAGGATGACGTCGTACGTCTCGCGGGTGGCTGCGTCGAGGCCTTCAGCTGCCGCGCGAGCATCGACATCGTACCCATCCTGAACGAAGAACGCGCTCGCCAATCGACGCGCGGCCGCATCGTCGTCGATCACGAGCACTCGAGGAGACAGGCCACCAGCGAGACTGGCCTCGCCGGCGGGAGCATCGTGGGAAAGGCCGGGGAGGATCACGGTGAACACCGTCTCCCCGTCCTCACGCGACGCTGTGAGCGTGCCGTTGTGCGTGTCGATGATGCGATAACTGATGGAGAGCCCGAGCCCCGTTCCATGGCCTGGCTCCTTGGTGGTGAAGAACGGGGTGAAGATCCGATCGCCGACTTCGTCCGGGAGCCCGGGGCCCGTATCTCGTACGCTCAGTCTGACCTCTTGCTCCGTATGCGCGGTCTCAACGACCACTCGACGTAGTTCGTCTCGTGGGACCTCCCGCATGGCTTGCAGCGCGTTGGTGAGGAGGTTCACGGCCACCTGCAAGAGCTGGTGTTCATCTGCCAGGACATTGGGGATCTCCTGTGTCAGCCGCGGCGTCAGCTCCACTCCGTTCGTTTCGAATTCTCGGGCCATGAGCTGCATTGTGCGGCGCGCGATCGAATTGAGGTTGATTGGGCGACGCTGGGGCGGTCCCTTCCTGGCGAACGTGAGCAGGTTCTGGACGATGCGCCCAGCACGCTCAGCCTGCTCTTGCACGACCTCGAGATGCATGCGAGCTCGGGCGGGCGTGTCCGGTTGCTCGAGCAGCAATTCGGCGAGGCCTGCGATCGAGGTCAATGGGTTGTTGAGCTCGTGTGCGACACCCGAAACGAGCTGCCCCACCGCGGCGAGCTTCTCGCTCTGGATGAGCTCTGTCTGGAGGGCGTCCTGTTCCGTGACGTCTTCGACCAGGACCACGGCGCCCAGGCCCTTGGTCGCGGCGGCGGCAGACAAGCGGTAGACGCGTTTCTCAGCATCGCCGTGCGCGAGCAACGGCTTGGACTGATCCCCAGCGAGCGCCGCATCGAGCACTTTGCGCAGCAGGCCGGCCGGTTGAGGAAGGACCTCTGTGAGCTCTTCTCCCACGAGCGCCGGAACCGGCCTGCGGGCCATCTCGGCGAGGGCGCGGTTGGCCCGGTGAATGCACCCCGTTCGATCCACGAGCGCGAGACCCACGCTCAGGGCTTCGAAGACCGATTCCCAGTCGTCGTTGCCACGCCGAATGAGCTCAAAGAAGCGTGCGTTGGCTAGCACCACAGCCGTGTGCGTCGCCACTGCCGAGAGGAGACGGACGTCCTCCTTGGCAAACGTGCGGCGCTTCGGCTCAACAACCGCGATTGCGCCTATCGTGACGCCGTGGGCGCGCATCGGTGCGACCAAGGTTCCGTCGAAACGCCGCTCACCGAAGAGCGGGCGGCTCTCGGGCACTGGTTCCAGGTCGAGCTGCACGCGCTCCGTGCCGATGGCTTCGAGGAGGAGGCCGGAATCGTCGTCGGGAACCGAGGTGCCGGTGAGGTGAGCGAGGGATCCGGTCGCCGTGGAGACGGCGAGCTCGGCGTCGGTCGCGCCAACGAGCACGAGCGCGACGCCGTCGACTTCGAGGAACCGCTGGACGTAGCCCGTGACCTGCGCTGTGATGCGCTCGGGCTCCAGCGACTCCGACAGGAGGTAGGCGAGCTCCTGTATCGAGTACAGCTCGGCCAGCTTCCGGTCCAGCTGCTCGGCGGCCGCACGGCGCGCGTTCTCGGTGTGACGCCACCGTCGATGCCAATAGGCGGCCGCGCTGCTACCCAGCGCGGCGACGAGCGCCGCCACCACGAGGAGCGCCGGGTTCACCGTTCCTTGAGCGTGAGCGCTGTGGCCAGACTGCCACGAGCGAGCGCGTGTGCCGAATTGTCACGAGACGCGAGCACCATGGAACCAAGCCTCGCGTCTTCCGGGAAGACGTGCGCGCCGGCGTCGGGGAGGGCGAGGGAGCGAAGGGGGCGAGGAACCATATGAGTTTCCAGCGAGCGGTGGAGCTAGCGCGGCGGCGTCGAGTCCGGGTTCTCCGCTCGCCAGCGGGCCAGGACGCGGGAGCGCTCGTCCTCGAGGCGCCGCACCGACTGGCCCCACTGCCGACTGATGGCCCCTTCGAACTGGACGTCGAAAGGCTCGAAGAGTCGGATGGCCGGCTCGAACAGGTAGATCGCAGATGCCTGCTCTCTGGGCGAGACACGCTGCTCCGACCAGCCGGGCGACAGCGGGACGATTTCGAGGGGACGGAAGAAAACGTTCCCGCTGGCGATGAAGAGTTGCTGGGGGTCGAACCGTACCTGCGGTTGCTTTCCGAAGATGGTGACGAACATGAGCCGGGGGTCTGCTACGCGCGCCCGCTCCTTGGCTGCCTCGATCGCCGCGCCACGCGAGTCCCGAAGCGCCGTGAGGGACCGGTAGGAGTCGGACGCGAGGAGACGCAGTATTTCCTCGTCGAGGGGGAGGAGCTGCATCTGCAGGTTGGCGGTCTGGATCCGGACTGCGATATCGTCCTGCCGTAGGGTGCCGTACCCCGCTGGGGGCAAGGGCCGCTCTTGCGCGAGGAGGGAGCCGACCGGAGCGGGGTTGTCGGGCGCGGGAGGTCCTCCGCACGCGACGAGGATCAGGGCCACCGGCAGTGCTCGCTTCATTGGAGATGCTCCACAGCGCCCGTCAACTCGGCGATTCCCTCGCCGGTCCGTGCGCTCGTCGTCACGATCTGATCATCGGTGAGTTCCACGACCTCGGTAA
Source organism: Gemmatimonadota bacterium (assembly GCA_039591795.1). Lineage (GTDB taxonomy): Bacteria > Gemmatimonadota > Gemmatimonadetes > Gemmatimonadales > GWC2-71-9 > JBDHCY01. Next base: position 16,777 of record JBDHCY010000017.1, read on the forward strand.
TCGCGCGGCGGCGCTCCACACGCCTTGCCTTGGCAAGCTTGTCGCATTTCGTGAGTACCGCAAGGAGGGGTCGGCCCGTTCGGGCGATCAGCGCGCGGATCTTGAGGTCGTCGGGCGAGGGGTCGCGCCGGATGTCGAGGAGCCAAACGACCCCCGCGAGGGTCTCGCGCGTGGCGAGGTAACGCTCCAACCGAGCCCGCCAGCTGCGTCGCTCCGTACGGCTCACGCGTGCGTACCCGTAACCGGGAAAGTCCACGAGATAGAGGCGCTCGTCGAGCTCGTACACATTGAGCAACCGGGTCTTGCCCGGAGCAGCGGACACGCGGGCCAGACGCCGCCGTCCGACAAAGGCATTGATGAGGCTCGACTTCCCGACGTTGGACCGGCCGATGAAGGCCAGTTCGGGGCGAGGCGGGTCGAGTGGGGGGTCGTGACCGGGGAAGCTCCCGACGAACTCGATGCGACGGCTCAGGCTTCCTTCTTCTGCGGTGGGGTCTGGGTCACCCGGAGCGGCGGGCGTCCGTCGGTGACCGTTTCGCGCGTTACGACGACTTCCTGGATGTCATCGCGGCCGGGCAGGTCGAACATGATGTCGATCATCATGTCCTCCAGAATCGCCCGAAGGCCCCGCGCGCCGGCCCCGCGATCGATGGCGCGCCGAGCAATCTCACGTAGCGCCTGCTCTTCGAAGCTGAGCTTCACGTCTTCGAGATCGAAAAGCCGCCGATACTGTTTGCTGAGCGCGTTCTTCGGCTCGACGAGAATGCGGACGAGCGCCTCTTCGTCGAGCGCCTCGAGCGAGACCACTACTGGTAGCCGACCCACCAACTCCGGAATCAGGCCGAACCGCAGTAGGTCGTCTGGCTCCACTTGTGAGAACGGGTTCTGCTCGGAGGTCTTGGGCACACCAGCTTCGACCTCGTCTCGACTGAATCCGATTTGGCGCCGGCCCAGCCGTGCCTCGACGATCTTCTCGAGACCGTCGAACGCACCACCGCAAATGAACAGGATGTTGCGCGTGTTGACCTGAATGTACTCCTGCTGCGGGTGCTTTCTGCCGCCCTGTGGTGGAACGCTCGCGACCGTGCCTTCGAGAATCTTGAGCAAGGCTTGTTGCACACCTTCGCCAGAGACGTCGCGCGTGATGGAAGGGTTCTCACTCTTGCGGGCGATTTTATCGATTTCGTCGACGTAAACGATGCCGCGCTCGCACTCTGCCGTTTGAAAGTCGGATGCCTGCAGCAGTCGCACGAGAATGTTCTCGACGTCCTCCCCCACATACCCGGCCTCGGTGAGCGTCGTCGCGTCGGCGATGGTAAACGGTACGTCGAGCGTCCGAGCGAGCGTTTGAGCGAGTAGGGTCTTGCCGACGCCGGTGGGGCCGATCAGGAGAATGTTGGCCTTGTCGAGCTCGACGTCATCGTCGGGACCGATCCGCGAGTTGATACGCTTGTAGTGGTTGTATACTGCCACGGCGAGTGTCTTCTTTGCGCGCTCCTGGCCGATCACGTACTGGTCGAGAACGTCCTTGATCTCGATCGGCGTAGGAACCGCAGCGATCGGCTCGCCAACCTCGCGCTCCTCGTCTTCGGCGAGAATCTCGTTGCAAAGCGCGATGCACTCATTGCAAATGTAGACGCTTGGGCCCGAGATGAACTTGCGGACCGAGTCCTTCGTCTTGCCGCAGAACGAACAGCGTAAGTGCTTGTCGTGAGCCATGGTTCGCTAGTATGGGTCTTGTGGGTTCAGCCGTCAACCCCGGTCCCGTCACCGTCGGCGCCGAGTTCGGAGCGATGTGCGATAACGTGATCGATCAGCCCGTATTCGGCTGCCTCGTCCGACGACATGTACCGATCCCGATCCATGTCCTTTTCGATCTGTGCCACTCCCTGGCCCGTGTGCTTCGCGTACAGCTCGTTCAGCTTCGACCGGAGATAGAGAATCTCCCGCGCCTGAATCTCGATATCCGATGCCGTACCCTGCGCTCCGCCGGACGGCTGATGGATCATGATGCGCGAGTGCGGGAGGGCCGACCGCTTGCCGGCCGCGCCCGCCGCGAGGAGAAAGGCGCCCATCGATGCAGCCATCCCCATGCAGATCGTGTTCACCGGGGCCGTGAGAAACTGCATCGTGTCGTAGATCGCCATGCCGCTCGAGACGACCCCGCCCGGAGAGTTGATGTAGAGGTAGATGTCGCGTTCCGGGTTGTCGGCCTGCAGGAACAGGAGTTGTGCAATGACGACGTTCGAAACGTCGTCGTTGATCGGCGTGCCCAGGAACACGATGCGATCCATCAAGAGCCGCGAAAAGATGTCGTAGCTCCGCTCGCCCCGGCTCGAGCGCTCGATGACATACGGAGGAAACAGCGTGGCCATGGTCATCCTTCGGTGATCGTCGAAAGCGAAAGGAGATGTGCGTACACCTTTTCTTCGGTGATGCTGCGCTCCAGATCACGCAGGCGTTGCTCACGCTCGAGACGGGTGTAAAGCTCCCCGGGCGGCATCCCCTGGCGCTCAGCCAACACCCGTACGCGCTCGTCGAGCTCGGCCTCCGTCGCCCGGAGGCCTTCGGTTTCCGCAATACGGTCGAGCACGAGATCACGCCGCACCTGCGCCTCGGCCACGGGGCGAAGTTCTGCGCTGAAGCGCTCCCACTGTTCCTCGCCGACGCCCGACGCGTTCGCGAGCCCCACGAGTACGCGCTCGACAAACGGGCGCGGCGCCACCACGCCGTTCGCCTGTACGATTTCCTCAATCAAGCGCGCACGCATCCGCGCATCGGCCTCCCGCTCGGCATCGGCCTCGAGGTCGCTCCGGACAGCCTCCCGGAGTGAATCGAGGGTCTCGAAGTCGCCAATCTCACGAGCGAAGTCGTCTCCAAGCTCCGGTAGCTCCTGACGCTTGGCCTCGTGCAGAGTGATCCGAACGCGACGCGACGTGCCGCGCTTGGCAGCATCGGCGTGGTCGTCGGGATACTCGATGTCCACCTCCACCGACTCCCCCGGGACCAGAGTCTGGATCTGTTCCTCCACCGCTGGCAAAGCTCGTCCCTCGCCGAGTACGAGCTGGTAGGGACGCGGTTCGGTATCCTCGGCCTCGTCGAGTGCCCCCAGCGAGACGTTGACCAGGTGGCCCGGCTCGGGGCGCTGGGGAGGATCGTCCGCGAGCGGTATCCACGGCGCCCGCTGCGCCCGGAGATGATCGAGCCGCTCGCCCACCACTTCGTCGGTGACGGCCTCGACGGTTCGGGGCAATTGAAAACCGCCGACCCGGTCGAGGGTCAGCTCCGGCCTCACTTCCACGTGGATCTCGAACGTCATGGGCGAGCCCGCCTCGAACTTGAGGTTGCGAACCTGCGGCTCGCTGATCGGCCGCACTTCCTCGCGCTCGCGGGTGGCCTCCCATGATTCGCGGAGCACATCGCGGACCACAGATTCTCGGATGGCCTCTCGGTACTGCCGCCGGACCACGCCGAGCGGGATCTTCCCGGGCCTGAACCCGGGCAGCTTCGCGCGCCGCGCAATCGCCTCCGTTGCTCGTCGCTCGACGACTGCGACGTGCTCCACCGCGACGGAGACGTTGAAAAGTGCCGCGCCGGGCTCGGAGTCGGCTCGAGTGATCTGGATTTCGCCTTCCACGTAACGTGTTTTAGGGCATAGTGTTAGAGCTCGCGCACGGGCGCGCGGGCCGGAGGAGAAGTATAACACCGAATGCGGCCGGAGGGACTCGAACCCCCACGGGTGGCCCCACAGGATCCTAAATCCTGCGCGTCTACCAGTTCCGCCACGGCCGCGGTTCCCAAAAGTAACGTGGCGGTGCTCGATTGGATCCGCCGCGATCCCTGGCGACGCCCCGGATGCCAAACCGCTCAGGGCGCCGGATCGTCAGCCAGCATCCGGAGCACGGTCGCGTCGAGCCGGTGGCCCCCGTCGAATCGGATCCGCCGACACGGGATGTCGTGCCGGGCAAGAAGCGCGACCTGCTCGTCGAGCCGGCCTGGGTTGGCGTAGCCGTCGCGGTTGCCTGCCACCAGGGTGAGGCCGGCGCTCCGCAGGCGAGCCCCTGCCGCACCGAGGTCGAGATCCGGGGGGAGCATCCCGCCCCAAAGCACCAGCCGGCTTACGTTGGCGCGCCCCAGGGCGGCCCATCGACTCGCCGTCGCCGCTCCCTGGGAGTATCCCAAGACGCAGATGGCCCGCGGCGGCTGTGTGAGCCCGGCCAGCACGTGTCCACTCAGGGTGTCGAGGTAGGCGACGTAATCGCCGATCTCCGCGGCCCGAGCGTCCCGGGTCATCCAACTCGCGCCCACCGGACTCCCCGAGCCGTGTTCGCCGCCCGCATCGTCGACATAGAAGCGTGAGAGCGCCTCCGGCACCACCACGAGCCGCTGGCCGTCGTCGAGCGGGGCGAGGTCGGACGCGAACGGAGCCGCGAGTTGCCCGTAGCCGTGGCAGCAGACCCACAACTCTGTGGAATCGGGGGTACGGCCGAATGTGTAGTAGCGTGCTGTTCGCCCGACCGTGAGCGCGTATTCCTTCAACGTCAGTCGGCGGTCCTCACGGCCGAGCCGCGGCCGATGCGGAGGAGCAGCACGACCAGTGAGCCTGCGAGGGCGAGCAGCGCCACTCGGCCCGTGGCCGTGGATGCCAGGAGGGCGGTGCCGCCCAACGTGGCGACGACGAGACCGATCGCGATCGCGCGGGAGCGCGGGGCGATCTGACGCCGCTCATGCCAGTCGCGCAGAATTGGGCCGAAGAGCCGGCTCGAGAGGAGCCAGCGGTGGAATCGGTGCGAGGCGCGCGCGTAGCACGCCGCGGCCAGCAGGAGGAAGTCGGTGGTTGGGAGCAGCGGCACGAAGATGCCGATGACGGCTAGCGCCACAAACAGATGCCCGGCGGCGAGCAGAGCGTAGCGGACCGCCGCCGATTTCGGGCGCGTTGGCGCAGAGGACGCAAGTGACGCAGCAGCTGGAGCGCCGCGCTCAGCCGGCTTCATCGGATGCCCGTTCATGCATCGTGGCGAGTTTCTTTATCGTCAGCTTTCGCACGCCGCTCGGGAGGCGCACCTCGACCGTGGCGCCCACTTTCTGGTCGATGAGCGCTCTGCCCAGTGGTGAAGCAACGGAGATGTGCCCGCGTTCGACGTCCATCGCATCTGGGATGACGAGCTCGAACGTCTCCTTCGTCTTGCTGGCGCGGTCCACCACGTCGACGCGGGATCCTAGGCCAACGCGGTCGACCGGAATCTGGGTCGGGTCGATTTGCGAGATGCGGGCGAGCCGAGAGCGCAGGTGGCTCAGGCGCGCCTGGACGAACCCCTGCCGCTCGAGTGCGGCATGGTAGTCGCCGTTCTCGCGGAGGTCCCCGTTCGCGAGCGCCCGATTCAAGGCGTCCGGGAGGGTGACGTTCAGCTCGTAGTTGAGCCGCTCGACTTCGTCGGCGAGGCGGCGACGCACATCTTCGATCATCGTGTCTTCCAGTATACGCTGACGGTGTCCCGGCCTCCAGAGTCAAGGCGCCGCCCCCGGGCACCAGGTCGGCTGCGCCTCCAGAGGTCCCCGGCGGCTTCCTCAGACCCGGTGGCGCGCGGCGGACGTCGTCGACCCTCAGGACGATGTCTCGGAGGAGAGGCGGAGCGCAAGCCGCGCAGTGACTGGGTAGTGGTCCGACGGATACCGCCCGTCGCGACTCGTATGGACGATGGCAGCGTCGAGCACTTCCCAGTCTGGGGACGCGAGCACCGCATCGATCTTCTCTCCGGTGACGCTGCCACGGAATCCGTGGTAGGTGCCGATCACTCCGGCAGCCTCCGGGTGGCGGTCGCGGAACGTGTCGCTGAGCCGCGGCTCGGCTGCGGGGTCGACGAGGCTCGTGAATGCCGGGTTCTCCTCCCCGGCGTTGAAGTCGCCGGTCACGATGACCGGGTTAGGCAGCGTGCGCGCCCGAAGTCGATCACGGAGGAGTGCCGCGCTCTGCTGGCGCGACGCCTGCGATTCGTGATCCCAGTGGACGTTGTAGACGTCGAACGTCGCGCTCGCCTGCCGATCGACGAGGCGCGCCCATGTGGCAATGCGTGGGATCCGCGCGCCCCACCCCACCGAGCCCGGCTGATCGGGCGTGTCGGAGAACCAGAACGTCCCCCTTTGGGAGACCTCGAACCGATCGGTGCGGTAGAGGATCGCGGCGAACTCGCCCTTCGCTACGCCGTCGTCCCGGCCGACACCGATGACGGCGTAGTGCGGTAGCGCCCGCTGCACGTCATCGAGTTGGAATCGAAGCGCTTCCTGGAGCCCGAGCACGTCCGGCGCTTCCGAGCGGATCACGTCGATGAGCAGGTCGCGGCGCCGCTGCCACTCGTCGGAGCCGTCGGCGGCCGTGCCATAGCGGATGTTGAAGGTCATCACGACGAGGGCCGGCCCGAGCGTCGGTTGCTCGGCCTGCCTGGAGCAGCCCATCGTCGCCAGGGCGAGCGCCGCGACGGTGGGAACCGGACGTCGCCACGAGGGCCTGGGGGGGCCTGGTGTGTGCCCGCACCGGGCCTGGGTGGCATGGGACTCGGACGCGCGCGAACAGCGATCGGAGGACTCCATCGGGACCTGTCCCCTCGGGCTCTGGAGCATCGCAACATCTGCGGCAGCGGCTGCCGCACGCTACTGCGCTGCCCGGGTTCGAGCAACGCGACGTGTGCCCGTTACCCTCAGCGTGGGATCCGTCGCAGATCCGCTTGACGCCCGTCAACCCGCGGCATAGCATCCCGGCTGCTCTGCGTCCCCCCGGCCGTGTTTTGGGGTGCTCGCGTTCACGTTGTCCCTGACCGAGCCTGCATGCGTCTCACACTTCGTACCGTCCTCCCGCTCGCGCTGCTGGTGATGGCGAGTTGTGGCGGGCCGTTTCCGCAGAGTTCGCTCGATCCCCGATCCGACTTCGCGAGCGAGATCGACTCGTTGTTCGATGGGATCATGATCCTCGCCACCGCGGTCTTCATCGTGGTCGAGGTGCTGTTGCTCGTGACGATCGTCCGCTTTCGCCGCCGCGAGGGTGGCCCGGAGCCGCGCCGGATCTTCGGACATACCGGGCTCGAGATCGCGTGGACCATGGCGCCCGCGTTCGTGCTCGTGCTCATCGCCGTCCCAACCATTCGGAGCGTGTTCCGCACCGCCAGTCGTCCTGCGGGCGATGTGCTCGTGGTGGAGGCGATCGGGAAGCAATGGTGGTGGGAGTTTCGCTACCCGGAACTCGGGGTCGTCACGGCGAACGAGCTCCACCTACCGGTGAATCAGACGGTTGAGGTCGCTATCACATCGACGGACGTCATCCACAGCTTCTGGGTGCCGCGTCTCGGCGGCAAGCGCGACGCGATCGGTGGGCGGACCAATCGGATCTTTTTTCGCCCCGATTCGATCGGCGAGTACCTGGGACAGTGCGCCGAGTTCTGTGGAGTGTCGCATGCGAACATGCGTTTCCGCGTCTATGTAGACGAACCAGGCGCGTTCGACGCCTGGGTAGCGCGCCAGCGTGACGTGCCGGTCGAGGCGGACTCGGGGTCGCTCGCCGCGCAGGGCAAGACGGTCTACAGCACGAGCGCGTGTATAGGATGTCACACAGTCGAGGGGGTGTCAGCCGGGGCGGTGGGTCCCAACCTCACCCACTTCGGCGGCAGACGCACAATCGGTTCTGCAGTCTTCGACAATTCAGCCGAGCAGTTGGCTGCCTGGATTCGCAATGCACCCGCCATGAAGCCCGGGGTGCTCATGCCGCCGCTCGAGCTCGCGGACGATCAAATCGCGGCACTCGTCGCTTACCTCCACAGCCTGCAGTAGCGCTCGATGTCCACCACGGCAGCCGCGTTGCCCGAGCAGCACGCCACCCCGGCCCAAGGGATCTGGGGCTGGATCACGACCACCGATCACAAGCGGATCGGCGTGATGTATGGGAGCGCGGCGGTGCTTTGGTTTCTCGTCGGCGGCCTCGAAGCCCTCTTGATTCGACTGCAGCTCGCCAGGCCTGGCGCCGAGGTAGTCAGCGCGGAGCTCTACAACGCGCTCTTCACGATGCACGGCACCACGATGGTGTTCCTCTTCCTGATGCCACTGGCCGCGGCATTCTTCAATTTCATCGTACCGCTCCAGATCGGAGCGCGCGACGTCGCCTTTCCGCGGCTCAATGCGTTTTCGTTTTGGGTCTTCCTCGCCGGCGGGCTACTGATGAACGGCGGGTTCCTGGTGGGGGCAGCTCCCGACGCCGGGTGGTTCGGTTACGCGAACCTCACCTCGAAGCAGTACTCACCGGGGCCGGCCGTTGATTTCTGGATCGTCGGCTTGGCGCTGCTCGGCGTGTCATCGATCGCGGCGGCGCTGAATTTCATCATCACGATCATCAACCTCCGGGCGCCTGGGATGAAGCTGCTCAGGATGCCCGTGTTCGCATGGATGACGCTGGTGACGGCGTTCCTCATCGTCCTCGCGTTCCCGCCGTTCACTATTGGCGTCGTCTATCTCTTGTTCGATCGGTTCTTCGGCACGCAGTTCTACCTTCCCCTGGCCGGTGGCGACCCGCTCCTCTGGCAGCATCTCTTCTGGATTTTCGGCCACCCCGAGGTCTACATCCTCGTGCTCCCCACGATGGGAATGGTCTCGGAGGTGCTGCCAGTGTTCTCGCGCAAACCGCTCTTTGGGTATGCGGTGATCATCTACTCTGGCATCATGATCGGGTTCCTGGGTTTTGGGGTGTGGAGCCACCATATGTTCTCCGTCGGGCTCGGCCCAGTCGCCGATTCGGTCTTTGCTGCGGGCACGATGCTCATCGCGATCCCCACGGGTGTGAAGATCTTCAATTGGATTGCCACCATGTGGGGCGGGCAGATCCGGTTCACGACGGCGATGCTCTTTGCCATCGGCTTCATCGCCATGTTCGTAATCGGGGGACTGTCGGGAGTGATGCACTCGTCTCCACCGGCCGATCTGCAGCAGACCGATTCGTATTTCGTCGTCGCCCACTTCCACTACGTGCTATTCGGTGGTGCGGTGCTCGGCATCTTCTCCGGCTTGTATTACTGGTGGCCCAAGATCTTCGGGCGGTTCCTCGACGAGCGCATTGGGAAGTGGCACTTCTGGCTGTTCATGATCGGATTGAACCTGACCTTCTTCCCGATGCACTACCTCGGCCTCCACGGCATGCCGCGGCGGGTCTACACCTATCCCGAGGGGCTCGGGTTCGACCGCATGAACTTGATCGCCACCGTGGGCGCGTTCGTCCTGGCGCTCGGCACGATCGCCTTTCTCTGGAACGTGGTGCGCTCGCGTCGTGGCGCTCCAGCGCCCGCCGATCCGTGGGGCGGTGCCACGCTCGAGTGGTCGATCACGTCCCCGCCGCCGGTTTACAATTTTGCCGAACTGCCACGTGTGGAGAGCCGACTCCCGCTCTGGGACGACGGAGTGCAGCCACGTACACAGCCCGATCACGCCGACGTGCACGTGCCACCCGGCTCGTTCTGGCCGGTGCTCGTTGCCGCTGGGCTGTTCGTCGCCGGTGCCGGGGCGCTTCTGCACAGTCTGATCGTCGTCCTCGGGGGGCTGCTGTTCGCAGTCGTCAGCATCTACCGATGGCTCTTCGAGCCGTTCGAGATGTGAGATGAGCGACCACGCGACGACCCAGCACTACACGAGCACGGGGCTCGACTCGAGGAAGCTCGCCATGTGGGCGTTCATCGGGTCGGAGTGCATGCTCTTCGGGGCCCTGATCTCCGGATATCTGGTCTACAAGGGGCGGAGTGTGGTGGGGCCCACCCCGGAAGAGATTCTCAACATCCCCGTCACCACGGTCAGCACGTTCGTGCTGCTGAGCTCGAGCTTGTTCATGGTCTTGGCCTTGGCGGGACTCGTCGAACGCAACATGGCGAAAGCGAAGCTGTGGACCTTCATGACCGGGCTCGGCGGCCTCGTGTTCCTCGGGTTCCAGTACTACGAATTCAGCTCGTTCGTGCACGAGGGGCTAGGGCTCACCACGAACCTGTTTGCCTCCACGTTCTACACCCTGACCGGTACCCACGGGGCACACGTGGCCATTGGCGTCACGATTCTTCTCACGTGCTGGGTGCAGATGCTCCGAGGGAAGTTCGGGCCCGAGAAGGCTCCCGTGTTGGAAGTGGCGGGACTCTACTGGCATTTCGTCGACGTGATCTGGATCGTGATCTTTACATTGATCTATCTCCTCACGTAGGATGGCTTGATGGCAGCAGATGAGCACCAGGCAGACGCGCAGGCGCACGCGAACACGGCAACGTATCTCACGATCTTCGCAATACTGTTCGTGATCACAGTCGTCGAGGTCGGTATTTTCTACGTGGGGATCCCGCGGCCAGTGCTGGTGTCCGTGCTCATCGTTCTTTCGGCAGCGAAGTTCGTGCTGGTCGTCGGCTACTTCATGCACCTCAAGTTCGACAGTCCCGTTCTCCGACTCCTCTTCGCCGGTCCGGTCTTCATCGCTCTCGCCATTGGCTTGGCTCTCCTCTTTCTGTTCGGCGTGTTCCGATTGGGCGTGTGATGGCGCGGCACATGACCGGCACGCTGCTCGCGGCGGGGCCCACAGGCCGGGGCGTGCTCGGTGGCGGGCGCGTCGCGGCCTTTCTCGAGCTCACCAAGCCGCGGATCACCCAGCTCGTGGTGCTCACCGCTGCCGCCGGTTTTTTCCTCGCGGCGCGCCAAGGGCTGGACTCGCTGTTGCTGGCGCACGCCCTGCTGGGCACCGCGCTCGTGGCTGGCGGGACCAACGCACTGAACCAAGTATGGGAGCGCGAGCTCGACGCGTTGATGCATCGCACGCGCCGGCGTCCACTCCCCGCCGGCCGCCTTTCAACCACCGCCGGGGTGATGTTCGGCGCAGCAATCGCGCTCGGCGGGATCGTCTACCTGGGGCTCGCTGTCAACCTCGTGACGGCGTTCCTGGCGTCTGTCACGCTCGCCTCCTACGTGTTCCTCTACACACCGCTCAAGAGGCGAACGCCCCTCAATACGTTGATCGGAGCGGTGCCCGGCGCGCTGCCGATCGTGGGCGGGTGGACAGCGGCCGGAGGCTCGCTCGATGCGGCCGCCCTCGCGCTGTTCGGGATCGTCTTTCTGTGGCAGCTGCCGCACTTCTTGGCGCTGGCGTGGCTGTACCGAGAGGACTACGCCCGAGCTGGATTTCGCATGCCCGGTGCTCGCGATCCCAACGGCGGCGCCACCGGCCAACGGGCGCTGCTGTTTGCGGCCGCGCTCCTGCCAGTGAGCCTCGCGCCGACCGCCCTGGGCGTGACCGGGTCGTTCTACTCTTGGGGTGCCGCCGCGCTCGGTGTCGGCCTGCTCGCGGGCAGCGCAGCGCTGGCCATCGGGCGCTCGCGCACCTGGGCGCGCCGGCTGTTCGCGAGCTCGGTGCTCTACCTTCCGTTGCTCCTTCTGCTCATGGCCGTGGATCGAATCGCCGCTTAGGGGGAGGTGGGCACGCGGTGCCCGGCACGATTCGGTTCTCAGTCGCCTCGCGGTAGTCAGCAGCGCGGTGCCCTCACGAAAAACGGGGCGGGCCTCCTCGAGGAGACCCGCCCCGTCTGCGTCCCGCGAGACGAGTGGTGGTGTTAGTCGGTCAGTCGCACGTAGACGATCCGCCTGTCTTGACGCTGGTAGTTGAAGACTCCCAGTGCGACGACCGACCCCGACCCTACGTCAGCGAGCGCGTTCAGAAGGTCCTCTTCCGAGCCGACCGCTTGGTCGTCGATCGAGACGATGATGTCGGGGCCGCCCGGCGTCTGTGCTGGCGCGAGGAGTCTCTCGGCCGGGCCCTCGGGCTCGACGTCCACGACGACCAGGCCCCTGCCGTCGATCGCTCGGAGCCGGGGATCGCGCCGCTGCTGCTGCGAGAGCGGGCGCACCTGGACTCCCAGGCGATCCACGAGGCTCCCTGCTGCCTCCGCCGTCGGATCGGGCTCTGTTTCACCCGACGCGACCTGCGTGGCCTCGGCGGGCGCTTCGATCAGCCGAACGTTGAAGCTGCGGCGTTCGCCGCCTCTGCGCTGCACGGTCACCCGGGCCGTTTCCCCGGGTTTCTTGAACCCCACGACCTGCTGGAGCTGGGCAACGTAGCCGATCGACTTCCCGTCGACTTCGACGATGACGTCGCCCCGCCGGAGCCCCGCGCGCTTAGCGGGCGAGTCGTCG
>JBDHCY010000018.1:0-28620 GCA_039591795.1 Gemmatimonadota bacterium
CGTGCGGCGGCTCGAGCCCGCGACGCTCATATCCGTGGGCCTCGTCTTCGAGGTGTTGGGGAGCTACGGGATTGCGCTCGCCGAATATCCCGGACTGAGTGGGGCCCTTGCCTATCGGGGCGATCAGTTCGGAGGGTTTGGCCTCTCGTGGGTCTCCGCTTGGGTCATCGTGTTTTCGATCGTCGTCCCCACCCCACCGGGGCGCGCCATCCTCGCGGCGCTCGCCGCGGTCGCGGCCGTTCCGCTGACCTTCGCGTTCGGGGTCGATCGCGGCTGGATCACGCTCGCTGTTCCCCCGGGGCCGTTCTTCTTTTCACTCGTGTTCCCCTACCTCCTCGTTGCCGGGCTCGCGTGGGTGAGCTCGCGAGTCGTGTACGGCTTGGGGAGGGAGATCCGAGAAGCACGTGAGCTGGGGAGCTACGCTCTCGTCGAACGCCTCGGGCAGGGTGGGATGGGCGAGGTGTGGCGTGCACGTCACAGATTCCTTGCGCGACCGGCCGCCATCAAGCTCGTGCGACCGGAGAGGGTGGGGGGTGACGCCGGGACCCGTCGCGTGGCATTGGCCCGATTCGAGCGCGAAGCGCAGGCCACGGCCTTGATGCGCTGCCCCCACACGATCGATCTATACGACTTCGGTACGACCGACGACGGCTCGTTCTACTACGTGATGGAGCTCCTCGACGGGCTCGACGTCGAGACGCTCGTCGAGGAGCACGGCCCGCTGCCCGCCGAGCGAGCGATCCATCTGCTCCGGCAGGTCTGCCATTCCCTCGGTGAAGCGCACGATCGTGGGCTGATTCACCGCGACATCAAGCCCGCGAACATTTACCTGTGCCGCTACGGGAGGGAACTGGACTGGATCAAGGTGCTCGATTTCGGCATCGTGAAGGTGCGCGGCGACAGCCAACGAGACGACGTGCGGTTGACCGCGGAACAATCTGCTGGAGGCACGCCCGCATACATGGCGCCCGAGCAGATTCTGGGTAACGAGCCGGCCGATGGCCGGACGGACATCTATGCCTTGGGCTGTGTGGCGTACTGGATGCTCACTGGTCGGCTGGTCTTCGAAGGTCACACGGCGATGGACACCATGATGCGGCACGTGCAAGACCGGCCCACCCCACCGTCGAGTCGCACCGAGCTGTCAGTTCCGGAGGCGTTCGACCAGGTCGTGATGGCCTGTCTCGAAAAGGACCCAGACCATCGGCCGTCGACGGCCGATGCGGTCGATACGGCCCTCGCCGCCGTGCCCCTCCCCGAGCGCTGGAGCCGCGAACGAGCCAGCCGCTGGTGGGCGTTTCATCGGCCCCCTACCGAGGGGTGGGACTCGGCACCATCGCCCGGCCTGGCGACCCCGTCCCCCCCTCCGTAGGTTCGTAAGAGTACTCCCGGGAGGTACCATCATGAGTCGACTGACGACGCTGGCCGCGACGGCGGTCGCGCTCGCAGTGATCCTCGTTCCTGCGACGGCGCTGGAGGCCCAAGAACCCACTCGGCCGGAGGTCGGAGCGCCCGCTCCCCTGTTCTCCTCCAGCGAGCCACTTGTGATCACGCTCGAGGCCGATTTTCAGGCGCTCGGCAAGGATCGCGGCGACGACAGGGTCGAACACGCGGCAACGCTGACCTACCTCGACGCAAGCGGCGCTCCGGTTTCAGTTCCGGTGGATCTGCGGACGCGAGGCAATTTCCGGCTCAAGCCGAGCACCTGTCGCTTTCCCCCGATTCGGTTCGACTTTCTGAAGAAGGCAATGGCCGGGACCGTGTTCGAGGGACAAGACAAGCTCAAAGTCGTCACGCACTGTCAGGATCGCGATTCGTACGAGCAGTACGGGTTACACGAGCACATCATCTACCGCATTTACAACTTGGTCACCGATCTCAGTTTGCGCGTGCGCCTCGCGCGGTTCACCTACGTCGACACCTCGGGGAAGGACGATCCGTTCACGCGCTACGGATTCTTCATCGAAGACATCGATGCCTTGGCGGAGCGTGCTTGGATGAAAGCAACGGACACGCTCAACGTGCATCCCGCTACAACCGAGTATCGACTGACGGGCGTGATGGACGTGTTCCAGTATCTGATCGGCAACACCGACTGGTCCACGTATGCACAGCACAACATCAAGTTGCTGCGCGATCAGCATGGTAGGCTCCATCCCGTCCCGTACGATTTCGATTGGTCTGGCTTGATGAGCACGCCGTACGCCAAGCCGAATCCGCGTTTGGACATCAACACGGTGCGACAGCGAATCTATCGCGGTTTCTGCAGGCCGCCCGAGCAGTTCGAGATCGCATTTACTCCGTTCAGGGAACAGCGTGATGCGATTTACGCGATTTACGACAGCGTGCCCGACCTCGAGCCGAAGCAGTTGAAGCGGACGATCGAGTACATCGACGAGTTCTACGAGATCCTGGACGATCCCAAAAAGATCGATCGCGAGTTTCTGAAGAAGTGCCGTCAATAAGAGACCGGCCGCTCGGGGTCACCATCGCCCTCCTGGCGCTCTACTACGGCGCGCTCGGGATGATGTCTCGCATCCCGTTTCTGCGACCCGCGTTTTCGCAGGAGCGGCTCCAGCAACTCGGCTCTGTGAGTGCGGCGCAGCTCGGCGGACAGGTCGACGGAGTGGTCGCCCTGTCCGCGTCGCCATACACGACCTTGCTCGCCATGGTGGGTGCACTGCTCGTCGTGCTCCCCGTCGCCTGGGTCTACACGCTCACCAAGGAGCGGCAGCGGTACGACCAGTCGCTCGTGCAAACGGTGATCGTCCTTCCGATCGCGGTCGCTGGTATCACGATCATCGTCGCCAACAGCATCGCGCTCGCGTTCAGCCTGGCAGGCATCGTCGCCGCCGTGCGTTTCCGGAACACGCTCAAAGACACGAAGGACGCGGTGTACGTGTTTCTCGCCATCGGTGTGGGGCTCGCTGCCGGTGTGCAGGCGCTGGACATGGCGTTCGTCATGTCCGCGACGTACAACGTCGTGATCCTGGGCCTGTGGAAGGCCAACTTCGGTGGGATCTACAGCGAAAGTGCGGCGGGGGCTCCGCTCGGGGCTGCGGCGCGGCGGGTTCCGCGACAGGCAGCGACCGGCGACCGGCCCGCCCCCATCGAGGTGGGCGGCGCGCTGGCGAAGGCACCTGACGAGGAGGTTGCCTCGTCCCGCACGACCGGGCGCGAGCATGCAGCTGGACGTCGTCGTCGCGGCACACTCCGTTGGGACGTGCCGAGTCAGGAGCTCTTCGAGCGGTTCGCGACCGGCCGCCTGCCCCTCGGCCTGCGCGGCGGGAAGGTCCGCCGGACCTTTTACCGAGACATCTACTTCGATACCCCGACCGGTGAGCTCGAAGAACGAGGCGTATCGTGCCGTTTGCGCATCGGCCTCGACGACCGCCGGTGGATCTCGGTCATGGTTGACGGGCACGAACACGGATCGAAGGGCGAGGAATTCGCGGCGCGGGTGGACGGGGTCGATCCGGAACGCGTGTTTGCCGGGGACTCGAAGCCGGCACGGCGCCTCCGAGCATTGGTCGACCCAGAGCGGCTGACCGTTCAGTTCGAGTTGGAGACGGAACGGCGGACACGGCGGGCCTTTTACGGCGTGCTCCCGTTTCCTCAGCTGAACATGGTGTTCGACACCGTCACGGTGCGACGCCGCGACACATCGGCCCAGTTTCGCGAGCTTGCGCTGTCGCGAGAGCGCCTGGCGACGCTCGACATCAACGAGATCGGGGCCGCGCTCGAGCGGCTCCATGACCTGAAGCCGCTCACCGCCGATCGCCGGCAACGGGCGGCGCTCGCGGCCGCAGCGATGGAGCGCGACACCGTGACGCACTCGGTGCAGGGCGAGCGCGAGATCGCCGTCGTCGCTGTCAATCATGGCCGACTTGCTTTCCAGCGTGCGGGATCCCGTCTCACCCTTCCACTCCATGCGGGGAGCGGAGAGGCAGCGTGCCGAACCGCCATGGGGCGCCTGCTCGGCAACAGTGAGGGCGAGCTCAGGCTGCTGGGCACCGTGCCTGCTTCGGGCTCGCGACCAGCGCTTGAAGTCTGGCTTGCGCGCCGCCTCAGTTCGCGACTTGCCGCAACGGACGATCTTCAGTGGTTCACGCCGAGCGACATCCTCGCGAGAGTCGGGTCGCCCGTGCTGCGCGAGCCACGAACACTCGCGGCGCTCGCCGTCGCCGCGCGGTCGGAGTTGTTGCCCGAGTGGGCGACTGCCGTGATCGGTGCCGATGAGGTAGGCGGCAACGGTGGCGCGACGGACGAGCTCGAGACGGTCAGCCGTCTCACGCTGAGCGAGTTGCGAATCCCGACACTGCCGCCCGAGGCGCTCGACAGCGAGCGTCCGGTGGCGGATCAGTTCATCAACGCCGAGCTGTCGGCGCTCGAATTCAACGCCCGGGTCCTCGGGCTGGCCGAAGACCGCGGCGTTCCGCTCCTGGCGCGGGCTCGGTTCCTCTCCATCGTGAACACGAATCTCGACGAGTTCTACCAAGTACGCGTGGCGGGACTCAAGCACGCTGTCGCACACGGCGGCACGAAGACCTCTCTCGACGGCCTCACCCCCGCTGAGCAGCTCGATGCCATTGCGATCCGGCTGCGTCCACTGGTGGACGGTCAATACCGCTGCTTCCGCGGCCTCGTGGAGCGCGATCTGCCGGCGCAAGGCATCCGACTGCGTGCTTGGCACGATCTCTCGGCCGAGGAGCAGGGAACACTGCGGCGATACTTCCTCGATCAAGTCTTCCCGATTCTCACACCGAAGGCACTGACGCGGTCACCGGGCCATCCGCTTCCGCACGCGAGCGACGGCCGCATCGGGCTCGCGCTCGCCCTGCGCGACGCGGAGACCGACCCGGTGCACTACTCACACCTCGAGCTCCCCGAAGCGTTGCCCCGTCTCGTACCGGTGGGCAAGGAGGGGGACTTCGTCCCGCTCGAGGAGGTCGTGCGGTGGAACCTCGGACCCGTCTACCCGGGTCGGGAGATCGTCGACGCGTGGGCGTTCCGCGTCACGCGGAGCGGCGACCTTCAGCTCGACGAGCAGGGCGCGTCGAGCTTCGTGCAGGCCATCGAGGAAGAACTGCGCCGGCGCCCGTTCGGACCGATCGTCCGCATGGAAGTCGAGCTGGACATGCCGGAGGCCATGCGAAACATGCTCGAGCGGGAGTTTCGTTTCGAGGAGAGCGCCCACTTCGGATCGCTCCCCCCGCCCGACCTCTACGCGGTGGACGGTCTGCTCGACCTCGGCAGCCTTCGGGAGCTCGCGGCACTCGACCGGCCCGAGCTGGACTACCCGATGTTCGAGGCTCGGCCCGTGTTCGCTGAAGACCAATCAGTCTTCGATGCCGTCGAGGCGGGAGCCGTGCTCGTGCATCATCCATACGACGCGTTCGAGTCGTCGGTGGAACGGTTCGTAGTCGAGGCTGCAGACGATCCGGACGTTGTGGCCATCAAGATCACGCTGTATCGACTCGGGAGTGCCTCGCCGATCGTGACGGCCCTCAAGCGCGCCGCCGCAGCGGGCAAGAGCGTCTCGGTGTTCGTCGAGCTGAAAGCGCGGTTCGACGAGGAGCACAACATTCGCTGGGCACGTGGCCTCGAGAGCGCGGGCATCCACGTCGTCACTGGTTTGGCCCACTTCAAGACCCACGCGAAAGTGACGCTCGTGGTACGGCGGGTGGGGGGAAGCGTCCAGCGGTACGTCCACATCGGGACCGGGAACTACAATCCCGTCACCGCCAGGCTCTATACCGACGTTGGAATCTTCACGGCCGATGAGGGAATCGCGTCAGACGCCACGGCGCTGTTCAACGAGTTGACCGGGTCGTCACGCCCGCCACAGGCCGACTTCAATCGACTTCTCGTCGCGCCCACGTGCCTCCTCGACCGCCTTCTCGCCATGGTCGCGCGGGAAGCCGAACACGCGGCAGAAGGACGCGGCGGGCGGATCCGCGCCAAGCTCAACGCACTGGCAGACGGTGAGATGATCGGCGCCTTGTACCGGGCGGCTCAAGCCGGCGTCGACATCGACCTCGTCGTCCGAGGGATCTGTATGCTTCGGCCCGGGGTTCCCGGCCTCTCCGACCGCATTCGAGTCGTGAGCGTCCTCGGTCGCTTCCTGGAGCATGCTCGCATCTATCACTTCGCGAACGGGGGGAACGAGGAGTACTATCTCGGCTCGGCGGACTGGCGGCCCCGCAACCTCCGACGGCGCGTCGAGGCGGTGGTCCCCGTCGTCGATCCGGCCGCGCGCGAACGGCTCGACGCGATCCTCACGACCGAGTTCGATGATCCGTTTGCATGGGAGCTGAACTCCGACGGGACCTACACACGGCGGTCGCCGAGTGGTGCGGTTGGGCCGGCCGCGCAGGAGCAGTTCCTGAGCATCGCGGCCCGCTAGCGGGCCGGGCTGACCCGCGATTCGCACCTTCCTGAAGCCCCATATATGGCAGCAGCTTCCCCCGACCCGCTGGCTCACTACGATGCCGTCCTCGCCGACCTCGACGGCGTGATCACCAAGACCGCCGGCATCCACGCGGCAGCATGGAAGGCAACGTTCGACGATTTTCTCGCACAACGCGCGGAGCGAGAGGGCCTCCCTTACGAGCCGTTCGACATCGAGCGAGACTATCGCACCTACGTCGACGGCAAGCCCCGCGAAGATGGGGTCCGTAGCTTCCTGGAGTCGAGAGGGATCACGCTGCCGCCGGGTCACGTCAGCGATTCGCCAGATCGCGCATCGATCGCCGCCCTCGCTCAACGCAAGAACACCTACTTTCGCCAGCAGCTCGACGAAGGTGTCGAAGTACACTCCGATGCCGTGGCGATGCTCCGAGCGGCCCGAGCACGCGGGCTGAGGCTAGCGGTCGTCTCGTCGAGCAAGAATTGCGAAGCCGTACTTGAGGCGACCGGCCTCACCGACCTCTTCGAGGCTCGAGTCGATGGTCGCGAGCTTGCTCGGTTGGCTCTGCCTGGGAAGCCGGCGCCCGCGCTTTTTCTAGAGGCCGCGCGGCGGCTCGGCGTCTCGCCGGAGCGAGCGATCGTGCTGGAGGATGCGGTATCCGGAGTCGAGGCCGGGGTACGTGGTGGGTTCGGGCTGGTGGTCGGGGTCGATCGGGGCGGACGCAGTGAGGCGCTGAGGCGGCACGGTGCCCACGTGGCGGTTTCCGATCTGGAGGCGTGGATGGGCGGCCCGAGTCGCCGGCTGCCCTCCGCCTTGCGGTCGATGGATGAGATCCGCAGGCAACTCGACGAGCGGACACCGGCGGTGTTTCTCGACTACGACGGCACGCTCACCCCGATCGTCGACCGCCCGGATCTGGCCACGCTCTCGACGTCGATGCGCGAGACGGTCCGATTGCTCGCAAAACACTGCACGGTCGCCATCGTCAGTGGCCGAGACCGGTCCGATGTAGAACGCTTGGTCGACATCGACTCCCTCGTCTATGCCGGGAGTCACGGCTTCGACATTGCGGGTCCCGGCGGGCTCCGTTTGGAGCATCCCGAAGGAGCACGGCACACCGACGACCTCGAACGAGCGGCCGCGGAGCTTCGACGCCAGCTCGACTCGGTCGCCGGGGTTCTTGTCGAGCCCAAGCGGTATGCGCTCGCCGTTCACTATCGGCTCGTTTCCCCGCAAGACGTTTCGCGCGTCCGGTCGGCCGTCGACCAGGCTGCAACGACGTTCTCCACGCTTCGCAAGACTGGTGGAAAGAAGATATTCGAACTTCGTCCCGCGATTGCCTGGGACAAGGGCAAGGCCGTCCTGTGGCTGCTCGACGCACTCGATCTCGATCGAGGGGAAGTGCTGCCCCTCTACTTGGGAGACGACGTCACCGATGAGGACGCGTTCGCGGCGCTCGACGGGCGCGGTCTCAGTATCCGGGTCGGCGAGCCGTCAACTGTCTCGTCGCGAGCACAGTACGGGCTCACCGACACTAGCGAGGTCGAGCGCTTTCTCGGGGAGCTGACCGCGCTCCTCATACCGCCTGACCGACCAGCAGTGTGACATGGCACGGGCATCCGATCCCAACATTTCGTCCACGCAGGTGACCGAGTGGTCCCTCGTCTATCAGGGCTTCGACCCGGCCGCGGAGGGTTTGCGCGAGGCGCTCTGCACGTTGGGGAACGGGTATGTCGCGACACGTGGCGCGGGGGCCGAGGTGACGGCGGACGGCACTCACTACCCCGGCACGTACGTCGGGGGGTGCTATAACCGTCTCGAGACGGAGATGGCTGGCCGAGTCGTGGGGAACGAGGATCTCGTCAACGTCCCGAACTGGCTCGTCTTGACGTTTCGGATCGATGGCGGTGGGTGGTTTTCCTTCGCCCAGGTCGACGTGCTCTCGTATCGGCAGGAATTGAACCTCGCCACCGGAGTGCTGGTCAGGTCCGTCCGATTCCGCGACGCGGAGGGTCGCGAGACCGCGCTGGAGGCTCGTCGACTCGTCCACATGGGCGCACCGCATCTCGCGGCGCACGAAACGACCATCACCGCGCTCAACTGGGCGGGCCGACTCGACCTGCGCACCGCGCTCGACGGGCGGGTGGTGAACACAGGCGTCGAGCGCTACCGCGCGCTTGCCCACCAGCACCTCGTTCCCCTCGAGGTCGAGGTGCGCGAGGATCGCATGTTCCTGAGAGTGCAGACGAGTCAGTCGCGGGTCGAGCTCGCGATGGCGTGCCGAACTCGCGTCTTCACCGGTGGCCAGATCGCGACGCCCGATCGCCGTGGGACCGCCGAGCCTGGCCTCGTGGCACAGGACATCACCGTCGAGGCGGTCCAAGACGTACCGGTCACCGTGGAGAAGGTGGTGTCGCTGTTCACGTCCCGCGATCGGGCCATTTCGGAATGTGGCCTCGAAGCAACGAAGGCCGTGCAACGCGCCGGATCGTTCGACGAGCTGATGCAGGGGCACGCCCGGGCGTGGGAGCACCTCTGGCGTCGGTTCGACATCGCACTGGAGACCGAGCGCGACGATGGCAATCCTGGGAGCGAGCTCGGCATTCTGCGTCTGCACGTCTTCCATCTGCTCCAAACGGTTTCGCCGCACATCAGAGATCTCGATGTGGGAGTGCCTGCCCGGGGCCTCCATGGAGAGGCGTACCGCGGCCACGTGTTTTGGGACGAGCTCTTCATCTTTCCTCTGCTCAATCTCCGGATGCCGGAGATTACACGCGCACTCCTCATGTACAGGTATCGCCGGCTGCCGGAGGCTCGACGGGCGGCCGAACAGGCGGGATACCACGGAGCGATGTTCCCCTGGCAGAGCGGAAGCAACGGCCGTGAGGAGACCCAGCAGCTCCATCTCAACCCCCGCTCAGGCCGCTGGATCGCCGATCGGTCGCACCGCCAGCGGCACGTCAACTCGGCGATCGCCTACAACGTGTGGCAGTACTACCAGGTCACGGTCGACTTCGAGTTCCTATCGTTCTTCGGCGCGGAGCTCCTGCTCGAGATTGCTCGGTTCTGGTCGAGCATCTCGATCTACAACCCGGAGCTTGGCCGCTACGAGATCCGTGGCGTCATGGGTCCGGACGAGTACCACGATGGCTACCCTGACACCGATGAGCCGGGGCTGAACAACAATGCCTACACGAATCTCATGGCCGTGTGGGTATTGTGCCGGGCGCTGGACGTCCTCGAACTGCTGCCGGAGGATCGATCGGCCGAGCTGCGAGCGAGACTGGGATTGAGCCCGGAAGAGATTGCGCGGTGGGTGGAGATCAGCCACAAGATGCACCTGGTGTTCACCGACGGTGTCCTCCAACAGTTCGAAGGCTACGATCGACTCGACGAGCTCGACTGGGACCGCTACCGGGAGCAGTATGCCGACATCCATCGGCTCGACCGCATCCTCGAGGCTGAAGGTGATTCCGCCAACCGATACAAGCTGTCGAAGCAGGCAGACGTGCTCATGCTGTTCTATCTGTTCTCGACGGAGGAGCTCCAAGAGCTGTTCGAGCGACTTGGCTACCCGTTCGATCCGGCCACGATTCCCAAGACGATCGACTACTACATGAGCCGCACGTCACATGGCTCGACCTTGAGTCGCATCGTCGATGCGTGGGTGCTTTCCCGCTCGTTCAGATCGGGCTCCTGGGAGCTATTCAGCGAGGCGCTCGAGAGCGATGTGGCGGATATCCAAGGTGGGACGACTGCCGAGGGGATCCACCTCGGCGCCATGGCCGGTACGGTCGATATCGTGCAACGGTGCTACACCGGCATCGAGACGCGCGGCGACGTCTTACGATTGAATCCGTGGCTGCCTGAGCGGCTCCGCTGTGTGCGGTTGCGCGTGACCTATCGTGGTCAGGCCATCCAGCTGGAGATCACGCACGAGCACGTCACGGTCACGGCGCTTCCCTCGGGGGCTGGTTCGATCACGCTCGCCATCGGCGATGAGACCTTCGAGCTCCAGCCGGGGCAAACGAGAATCACGCCCCTCGCGGCGAAGACCTAGCCGGTTCCGTCGGCGATTCGCCGGCCCCTCGGGCCTGGTGTTCGGTTGTCAGCCAGCATCGGAGGGGGCAGGCGCCTCGTGGGGGTTGGTCGACGCGCTCGGCAGCCACAGCGTAAAAGTGCTACCCACGCCGCGAGCGCTCTCGACCGCGATGCTCCCGCCCTGGATCTCGGCGAGCATGCGGGCGATGGAGAGCCCGAGCCCGGTCCCGCCGCGCTCTCTGCTACGAGACTGGTCGACCCGGTAGAACCGATCGAAAATACGATCGAGGTACTCCTCGCTGATCCCATCACCCGTGTCGGCGATCGCGATGCCGACACGCCGATCGTCGCGCACCAGCCGCAGCGAGACGGCTCCCTCGGACGTGTACCGCACGGCGTTCGTCGCGAGGTTGAGGACGACCTGCCGAGCGTGCCCTTGGTCGCCCAGGGCAAGGACTCGTTCTCCATCCCCTCCGTCGCACCGCACCTCGATCGACCGCCCGGCCGCCATCGCTTGGGTGATCTCCACCACTTCGGTTGCCACCTCTCGGAGATCGAACGGGCTCTGCTCGGCCTCGAGCTCGCGGTTGTCGCCGCGGGCCAGGAGCAAGAGATCTTCTACGAGTTTTCCCGTGCGTTCGATCTCCGCCGCCATTGCGGCCAACGCCTCGCGCCTCTCGTCGGCGCTGCGACCCTCTTCCAGCGCCCACTGCGCCTCGGCTCGCAGATAGGTGAGTGGCGTGCGAAGCTCGTGACTGGCGTCGCCCGTGAACGCTTCGAGTGCCGCGTGAGATCGTTCGAGGCGTTCGATCAATCGATTGATGGTCTCGGCGATCTCGGTGACTTCCGCGACACCTGTGGGCGTCGCGACCCGACGGCTCAGGTCATCAGGGCCCACCGCTAACGTTTCCTGGCGGACCCGCTCCACCGGATCGAGGGCAGCAGTCACCGCATGGCGGGTCGCCCGCCGCGCGGCAAGGCCTGCGATCGGCAGCAACAGGAGGCCCGCTGCGCCCACACCGACGAGCGCGACAGCATACGTGCGGCGGCTCGCGGCGACGAAGATGTCAAACTCACCAGCCCGTCGGTGAAGAAGCCGATACTCCCAGCGGCCGCGTGCAGCCACTTCCCGCCGAAGCGCTGCCGCCACCACCTCCGGGCCAGCCGCCTGGTCGAGAGTCTCGATCCGCTTGGCGGGCATGTTCGGTGTCAGAAAGTAGACCGACCGCCCTCCGTGCTCTCCCGGGGTGGTCCGCGTGATCACGAACTGGCTACCCATGCCGACCAGTTGGTCGGCCAACATGTCTGGCGCCACCGTCGTGCGCTCGCCACCAGGGTCGGCGTAGAGGCCGAGAAGCGACTCGACGACATCGGCGGCCTGCGCGAGTGCTCGGCGGAGCGACCACTCACTCGCAGCACCAAAGGCGACGATGACCACGGTGGCATACGCAGCCACGGTCGTCCAGGCGACGCGGGCGAACCGGCGTACGAGGTCGTGCGCAAGACGCCGCTCGGTCACGGGCCCTCCAATCGGTAGCCGACGCCACGCACGGTGCGGATTTCGGTGCCGTCGGGCATCGCACCGAGCTTCTTCCGCAGGTAATTGATGTACACGTCGACCACATTGGTCTCGGTGTCGAAGCGATAGTTCCACACCGCGTCTGCAATACGCGAGCGAGACACGGTACGATTGGCATTGCGCATCAGGAACTCGAGGAGGGCGAACTCGCGAGGGGTGAGGTCGATCGACCTCGTCGCGCACGCAGCTCGTCGAGAGAGTGGGTCTAGTGAGAGATCCCCAACGTGGAGAACGGCCTCGTCGTGTCGAAAGCGCGCGCGGCGTACGAGCGCATGAAGCCGTGCCAGGAGCTCGGGGAGGTCGAATGGCTTCGTGAGGTAGTCGTCAGCGCCACCCTCGAGCCCCCGCACACGGTTGGCGAGCTCCCCCCGCGCCGTCAGCAGGAGGATCGGCGTGCGATCGCCCCGTGCTCGGAACTCTCGCACGACTTCGAAGCCGTCACGTCCCGGCAGCATGAGATCGAGCACGACGCAGTCGTAGCCCGCGGTGGCCTCGAGCGCTTGCTCGCCAGTTGCCGCCTCGTCCACCGCATAGCCTTCCTCACGGAACGCCTTGCGAAGGAAGCCGCGAAGGTTCTTGTCGTCCTCGACGAGGAGTATGCGCATGGTTGTTGGCCCGTGCCGGCGCGGCCGGGCGTGCGCCGGCCGCGCCTCCGCACAATCTACTGCATCACTTGATCCGACGGATGGTCACCCGGGCAACCGGCTCGGTCCAGCCGTGAAGGGCCGCGTCGAGGGAGGCGCCTCCAGCGATACCGGCGTGCATTCCAACGACTCCGCCCTCAGCCGTCCGGCTGTCCCCGTCGGCCGGCAAGGCCACGGGCCCGATGCCACCGCAGGGGTCGACGATGCTCGTCGACTGCTCGTCATTCACCTCCGTGCCGGCGTCATAGGCCGTCGCGTAGACGGTCGACGGCTCGAACCCGCCGGGAAGCTTCACCGAGCTGATTCCGGCGAAACCATCATTAGTGCAGATGAGCATAACAGCCAGGGAAAGCCGATTCGCGTTGGCACTGGCTTCCACCGTCAGGCTGAGTGAGGATGGGCCAGGCCCGCCCTGCCGATGAATCGGGGCGCCGGTGTTTACCACCTCGTGTACGCCGGCGGCCCCGGTAAGCTCGCCGAGCGCGGTGGACGGACTGCCCGTCTCGGCGATCAGTCGGATTCCCTCGGAGGCTGCCGATCCTCGCGTGAACAGGGAGGCCTGTCGGGTGTGAGTGACGACCACGCCGGGCGAGAGGGGTTGTCCCGCCGTGAGGTTCGTGATCGTGACTTCGTACGTTCGGCCCGCTGCTTCCGCCGCGTTGGCGTAACCCTCGGCCCGCAGCGAGGGAGCGATTGGCGGTTCGTCGACGCAGCCGAGCGTCACCAGTCCCGCCAGCAGGAACAGTCCATGCTTCGCCATGAGATCCCTCCAGAGTGAGTTGAGCAGCCGATCTTTTCGGCCTTCGCCCACCCTAGGGCGAGCCCTATCCAGCTGCGGCCAACGTTGGGGTATTCTCATGAATCTCTCAGCGCTGGTGCTGCGGCAGATTAGAGCGGCGGGGTCGATGAGCCTGGAGTCACCTCGATGGGCACGTGCCAGGCTACGATTGCCGCTGCCTCCACCAAGGCGTAGGGTTAGCAGCGGAGGGCACCCGTGATGCACTGCTTGACGCGATCGCCGTCTCTCAATGCCGGGCTAGTCGGACTCGTGCTGATCGGGTCCGTCGCCTGCCGCGCGCCGCAACGTCCCCCCAACATCGTCTTCATCCTCGCCGATGACCTGGGCTACGGTGAGCTCGGGAGCTACGGCCAGGAGCGGATCCGCACCCCGCACCTCGATCGCCTGGCTCGGGAAGGAATGCGCTTCACGCAGCACTACTCGGGCAGTCCCGTGTGCGCGCCGTCCCGCTCCGTCCTGCTCACGGGCCTGCATACCGGGCACGCGTACATCCGAGACAACGACGAGATGCCCGAGCGCGGGGACGTGTGGCATGATCTCAGTCTCGAGGGCCAACGGCCGATGCCGGAGAGCAGTTACACGATCGGGAAGATGCTCCAGGCGGCAGGCTACACCACCGGTGCGATCGGCAAGTGGGGCCTCGGCGGCCCCGGCTCGACAGGCGAGCCCAACAGGCAGGGGTTCGATTTCTGGTTCGGCTACCTCGGCCAGCGGGTGGCCCACAACCACTACCCTCCACATCTGTGGCGGAACCGCGAGAGGGTAGCCCTGAATAACGAATACTTCTTCCCGCACCAGCGTTTGCCCGAAGAAAGGGATCCGAACGATCCGGCCTCCTACACGTCCTATCGCGGCACCCAGTACTCGCAGGATCTGATGATAGATGAAGCGGTCCGATTCGTGAGCGCCAACCGCGACCGGCCGTTCTTTCTCTATCTGGCCTTCGCCGTCCCGCACGCGGCGCTGCAGGTACCCGACGAGTCGCTCGCCGACTACGAGGGCGCCTTCCCCGAGACACCATACGCGGGTGACAAGGGCTACCTCCCCCACAGGACACCGCGGGCCGCCTATGCGGCGATGGTCACCCGCATGGACCGTGAGGTCGGGCGATTGATGGCTCTCCTCGAACGCCTCGAGCTGGATGCCCGGACCGTCGTGTTCTTTTCGAGCGACAATGGCCCGACCTTCAATGGAGGTACCGACTCGGAGTTCTTCGAGAGCGCTGCGCCGTTTCGAGGGCTCAAGACACAGCTCTATGAAGGCGGAATTCGCGTCCCCCTGATCGCGCGGTGGCCGGGGCGGATCCCGCCGGGATCGGTGGCAGGGCACGTGTCGGCCTTCTGGGATCTTCTCCCTACGTTTGCCGAGCTCGCCGGCGTGAAGCAGCCTCCGTCGGTGGACGGGATCTCGTTCGCGCCGACCCTGTTCGGGCGGAGCGCCGACCAGCGCGTCCACGACTACCTCTACTGGGAGTTCGCCGGCGGGCAGGCGGTGCGTCTCGATGACTGGAAAGCCGTACGGCGAACCGTCGATGAGCCAATCGAGCTCTACGACCTCGCCTCGGACATCGGCGAGACGAGCAACGTGGCAGCGGAGCATCCCGACGTCGTCTCGCGTATCGACTCGATCCTGCAGGTCGCCCGGACCGAGTCGGATCTCTTTCCGCTGGTAAGGCGGCGGTGACAGTCGATCGGCTCCCGATCGAGCAGCCACACTTCGGTAAGATCATCTGCTCGCTCGGGTAGCCGCGCAACCGCCTCAACGATCTTCGGTCGCGACTCCACGCTCGGGTGCCTATATTGCCCGGTCGCGCCTCGGCGGTCAGCGCCGGGGTTTTTGGCTTCGCGAGGTGTAATGCCCGTCCCAGATCGAGTCGCGCATGGCTGATCAGCTGGAACAGCTGAAAGCAGCACTTGCCGGCCGCTACGAAATCCTGCGGGAGCTCGGCGCGGGCGGTATGGCAACGGTCTACCTGGCGCACGATCCGAGGCACGACCGGCAGGTCGCACTGAAGGTGCTCCGGCCGGATCTCGCGGCATCCCTCGGGCCCGATCGTTTCTTGAACGAGATCCGCATCGCGGCGAAGCTCACCCACCCGCACATCCTGCCGGTCCACGACTCTGGCGAGGCGGGCGGGTTCCTCTACTACGTGATGCCGTACATCGAAGGGGAGTCGCTGCGCGACAAGATCGCTCGAGAGGGCGAGCTCCCGGTGCCCGAAGCGGCCAGGATTCTTCGCGACATCGTCGATGCGTTGGCGCTCGCGCACGCGAACGGTGTGGTTCACCGCGACATCAAGCCCGACAACGTGATGTTGGCGGGGCGGCATGCCCTGGTCGTCGACTTCGGTGTCGCAAAGGCCGTGAGCGAGGCGGCCGGCGCACAGCAGCTGACCACGGTTGGTGTGGCGCTCGGCACGCCGCACTACATGGCTCCAGAGCAGGCCGCTGCCGATCCGCACGTGGATCACCGCGCGGACCTCTACGCGGTGGGCATCATGGGCTACGAGCTCCTAGCCGGGCGGCCCCCGTTTGCGGGCACGACACCTCAGCAGATCCTGGCGTCGCACGTCACCCAAGTGCCGGATCCCGTCACGAAGTGGCGTTCGAGCGTGCCCCCAGCGCTCGCCCAGCTCATCATGCGATGCCTGGAGAAGAAGCCGGCCGACCGTTGGCAGCGCGCGGAGGAGCTCCTCCCCGTGCTCGAGGCGTTGACGACGCCGAGCGGCGGGATCACGCCAACCGACACCCAGCCGTTCGCGGCCGAGGACGTCAGTCTCGGCTCGCTCGTACGCAAGGTCGGGTGGGGCCGACTCGTTCGAGTAATGGCCGTCTACCTGGTCGCCTCACTGGCGGCGTTACAGGGCGTCAGCTTCTTGATCAATCAGCTTGGATTGCCCGGTTGGTTCATCCCTGCAGGCGTCGTCCTGCTGCTGATGGGCTTGCCGATCATCATGGCGACGGCGCTGATTCAGGCTGCGGCCCTGCCTGCAGGAGCAGCCCCGCGCGCCGCACCCCCCTGGCGCGCGCCGCACCGCTGGTTCACGTGGAACCGCGCTATCCTGGGTGGCGTGCTGGCATTTGCGGCTCTCGTCGTCGCCGGGCTGGGAATGGTCTGGGCGCGAAATAAAGGACACGAACTCAAAGACAACGTGGTCGCCGTGCTGCCCTTCGACGCAGTGGGCGGCGACCTGAGCTTTTGGCGCGAGGGGCTCCTCGATCTTCTCGGAACCGCGCTCGACGGGACCGGGCGCTTACAAGCGTCTGACCCGCGCGCCGTGCTTAACTCCTGGCGTCAGGTCGTAGGAGATGACGCCGACCGCCCGGCGCCGGGACAGGCCGCTGCAGTCGCGAAGCATCTCGGCGCCGGCCTCATGATTCAGGGGAGCATCATCGCTACCGGACCGGACGATGTCCGTGTCACGGCTGAGTTGTACAACGTGCGCTGGCTGCGCAAAGAGGGTTCTGTCACGATCGATGGGCACGAAGGTGACATGACCGGCCTCGTCGATCAGTTGAGTGTCGAGCTTCTGAAGTCCATCTGGCAAGCGGAAGAGATCCCCGAGATCCGCGTGTCGGCGGTGACGACGTCGTCCGTGCCGGCGCTTCGCGCCTACCTCGAGGGGGAGCAAGCGTTTCGTCGATCGCGATTCGTGGACGCGCGCGAAGCGTTCATCCGTGCACTCGATATCGACTCCACGTTTGCCATCGCTGCGCACCGACTATCGATCAGCTACGGCTGGTCCCTGGGCTCCTTCCCCCAGGAACACCTTCAGTATGCTGCACTCGCCGCGCGGCATCTCGCCGGGCTGCCGGAGCGGGACAGCCTCTTGATCCTCGGGCACAAGCTCGTGGACTTCGACGGCGATCTCTCCGTCTTACCGATCTACCAGCGCCTCACGGAGGCGTATCCGGAGGACTTCGAAGCATGGTACGGCCTGGGCGAGGCCTACTTCCACCTCGGTGGTCAGGCCGGATACAGCCCTGCGAGCGTGGTTGAGACCCTCGAACGCGCTTACGCACTGGATTCAACGCTTGCGCCAGCAGTCATCCACTTGGTCCAGGCTGCACATCAG
Organism: Gemmatimonadota bacterium; assembly: GCA_039591795.1. Taxonomy (GTDB): domain Bacteria; phylum Gemmatimonadota; class Gemmatimonadetes; order Gemmatimonadales; family GWC2-71-9; genus JBDHCY01. The sequence goes on from JBDHCY010000018.1 coordinate 17,548, forward strand.
CTGGACGACTCGGCGCTCGTAGACCAATGGACCACGAAGTACCTCATGGTCGACTCGACCTCGGCTTCGGCGCAGGCCTTCCGACTCGCGCGATCGCTCCGCTTCGGCTCCCGCGATGATTCGGTGGTCGCAGCGCAGGCACTCGACACCGCGTCCGCCGCGATTCTCGGTGAGCTGGGCCGGGGGGTTCTCGCAGGGCGACGTACTCTCGGCCTGATGGAGCAAGCCGCCGCCGCCCGCACCGATGCTCGCTTCTCCGACGGCCAGCGGGCGGGTGCCATGTTCGATCTCAGCAGCCAGTACCTGCGCCATGGGCAGCTCACCCGCTGGTGGGAGATCCGCAGCCGGGCGGAGCAGCTCCTCGGGCAGGAGGGTGGACTCTTCCTACTGTCGATGACGCGCCTGATGGATCTCCTCGTCACCCCCGAGCCGCTCGAGCGGTTCGAAGCGCTTGCACTGAATGCGGCCTACCCGGAGTCGGCAACCTACCTCGGTCTGCTCGCGGCAAAGGACGGGCGCTATGGCGAGGCGGAGAGCGCCGTGACACACCTGGATACGAGGGCAGATAGCCTGCTCTCGGTTGGAGACTCGATCGGTTCGCGGACGGCACGGGGGCTCGCGCTCGCGTACCGTGCCCATATCGCTTCGGCGCGGGATAGCGCCGACGTGGCGATCGACCTCTTGCGACGTGCCCTGCCCATGATCAGCGCCAACGCCAGTGGGCGGGATGTGCACCGCTACCTCCTCGCCACCCTCGTGCAAGACCACGGGGATGAAGCCGGAGCGCTCCGGATCTTCGAGTCGCTGTATTGGTCGCCCTGGCTCGAGGCGCTCGGGTATCTGCGCGCGGCGGAACTCCACGAACGGCGGGGTGACCGCGACATGGCGCTCAGGGACTACGGGTTCTTCATCGAGCTCTGGCAGGACGCCGACGCTCACCTCGAGTCCGAAGTGAACCAGGTGCGGGCCGCCATGCAGCGGTTGACGCAAGAGCGGGCGGAGTAGGTCACTGGTCGCCCGCCCATCGCGCTCCAGATCGATCCAATGACAGCCCCAACGAGGACTAACCTGTCTTGACGAACCGAGACGCGGCTCGCGAGGCGAGTGGCGCAGCCGGACACGGATTCGGCACCGCACCGGTTTTCCTCGCCAGTGCCAGCACGATTCTCGGTGCCATCCTCTTTCTCCGCTTCGGCTATGCCGTCGCGCACGTCGGGTTTTTCGGGACCCTCGGGATCATCCTGCTTGGCCATCTCGTCACCATTCCCACGGCGCTCGCGATTGCCGAGATCGCAACGAATCGGCGCGTCGAGGGTGGCGGCGAGTACTTCATCATCTCCCGGTCGTTCGGCACTACGATCGGTGGCGCGATCGGGATCTCGCTCTATCTGTCGCAGGCCGTCTCAGTCGCGTTCTACATGATCGCCTTCGCGGAGGCATTCCGCCCCTTGGGTGATTACTGGACGCGCGTCACTGGCATCGGCTTCGATCCGCGGTTCGTCTCGCTCCCGGCGACGGTGGCGTTGGTCACACTGGTCATCAAGCGCGGCGCATCACTCGGCATCAAGGCGCTCTGGGTGGTGGTCGCAGTACTCACGACGTCCCTTCTTCTCTTCTCTCTCGGTGGGCCGCCGGAAGGGGTCGACCCGGCGCGTATCACCCTTTTCGATCGCATCGCCGACCCCGATCCCTTCATGATCGTGTTCGCGATCGTGTTCCCTGCGTTCACGGGTATGACCGCTGGCGTTGGTCTCTCGGGCGACCTCGCCAACCCACGACGGTCGATTCCGATGGGCGTCCTTTCTGCAACGGTCGTCGGAATGGTCGTGTACGTGTGGATCGCCTACAAGCTCGCGGCCTCCGCGCCACCCGACACGCTGGCAGGAGACCAGTTGGCGATGTCGCAGATCGCGGTCTGGGGCCCGGCCATCTCGCTCGGGCTCGTGGCCGCGACAATGTCATCGGCGATCGGGTCGATCCTCGTAGCCCCCCGGACGCTCCAGGCGCTCGCGATCGACCGGACCACACCGTCCACGTGGGTGAACGGAGTGCTTGGAAGTGGCGTTGGCGCGGCTAACGAACCGCGGAACGCGACGATCGTCACGGCAGCGATCGCGTTGGTGACCGTGACATTGGGCAACGTGAACATCGTTGCTCGAATCATCTCGATGTTCTTCATGGTGACCTACGGCGCACTGTGCGCTATCAGCGTCCTCGAGCATTTTGCAGCCCGTCCCAGCTACCGCCCGAGTTTCCGCTCGAAGTGGTATGTGAGCCTCTTGGGCGCCGTGATGTGCGTGATGCTGATGTTCCAGATGGACCCACTCTACGCCATCGTCGCCATCGTCATCATGGTGTTGCTGTATCGGATGATTCGTCGGCAGCGGGGCGGCGATGACCTCGCCGCGATCTTCCAGGGGGTGCTGGCGCAAGCGACCAGGCGGTCGCAAATCAAGCTTCAGGCAAGCGCGGCGATCCAGCGGCCCAACGAGTGGCGGCCGAGCGTGATCATGGTGAACGGTCGCACGTTCGAGCGCACGTCGCCGATCCAGTTCTTCAGTTGGCTCACGCACCGCTACGGCGTGGGCACCTACCTCCATTACATCAAGGGGCTTCTCGACGGTACGACCTACCAAGAGAGCCGCAAGTACCTCGAGCGGCTGATCGAGATGATGCAGGCCCGTCGGAGCGCGATCTACGTCGACACGCTCATCTCGCCGTCGGCTCGCTCCGCGCTGGCCCAGGCGCTCCAGCTGCCGGGCGTATCGGGTCTGGACAACAACTGTATCCTCAGCGAGTTCTCACCGGACGATGACGACGACCTGCTGATGGAGGTGCGCGAGGCCTCGCTGATGGCGAGCGCCGTCAAGATCAATAGCCTGGTCTTGCGGCACGGCCCGCACTACTTCGGGCAACGCCGCACCATCCACGTCTGGCTCACCTGGCACGACTACCGCAACGCGAACCTCATGATCCTCCTCGCGTACATCCTGCTGGGCCACCCGGACTGGGACCGCGCCGAGATCGGCATCTTCGCGGCCTTCCCGCGCGAGCGGGTCGTCGAGGAACGCCGGCGCCTGCGCGAAATGATCACGTCGGGACGACTCCCGATCAGCGAGAAGAACCTGCGGATTACCCCCACCGACGAAAACATCGACTTCGAGGAACTGGTCGAGAGCCGCTCGGCAGACGCCGATCTCGTGATCTTCGGTTTCACGGAGGCGCGCTTCCGCGAGAGGGGAGTCGAGCTGCTGCGCCGTCACCCGGCACTCGCTGATGTTCTCTTCGTCTCGGCGGAACAGCGGATCTTGATCGAGTAGCCGTCAGCGCTCCGAAATCCTATCTTTGAGCGGCGCGCGGGACCAAACCGGTCCCCCGCGGTCGTCGCTACCGGCCGGGTACGTGATCGACGCCATTTCGAGCCTCAATACAGCTCTCGAGGGCCGCTACGTTGTCGAGTCCGAGCTCGGGCGTGGGGGCATGGCCACGGTCTACCTCGCGCGCGATACGAAGCACGACCGCCACGTCGCCCTGAAGGTCCTCCGGCCGGAGCTCGCCGCCGTCATTGGCTCCGCCCGCTTCCTGAACGAAATCCGAATCACCGCCCGGCTGCAACATCCTCACATTCTTCCCCTCCACGACTCGGGCGAAGCGGGCGGCTACCTCTTCTACGTGATGCCCTACGTGGAGGGCGAGACGCTGCGCGCGCGCGTGGCCCGCGAGGGTCAACTCCCGCTCGACGACGCCGTCAACATCACACGCCAGATCGCCGATGCGCTGGCCTACGCGCACTCGCGCAACGTCGTGCACCGCGACGTAAAACCCGAAAACATCCTTCTTCAGGGCGAGCACGCGGTCGTGGCCGATTTCGGCATCTCGCGCGCAATCGAAGCGGCTGGCCGCGCCCGCGTCACCGCCACGGGGCTCGCGATCGGAACGCCAGCCTACATGAGCCCGGAGCAGGCGAGCGGTGCGGAGCGCGTAGACGGGCGGAGCGACGTCTATTCCCTTGCGTGCGTCCTCTACGAGATGCTCGGGGGAGAGCCGCCGCATACCGGTGTCACCCCGCAAGCGATTCTCGCACGCCAATTGACGGGAGATGTCCAATCACTGCGGCCACTCCGGACGAGTGTCACACCGCAGCTCGACGCGGTGCTGCGCCGCGCGCTCGCCCCCGCAGCCGCCGACCGCTTTGCCACCGCACACGACTTTGGAACCGCGGTCCGGAGCGCCGTGCGGGCGAGCGCCGCCATCCGGGCAGTGCGTTCCCTGCGCGTGACACGAAGGTCAATCGTCATCGCGGCTGCGCTCTTGGTAGCCGGTATTACGGTGGCGGCCGTCGTGTTGCTCCGCAGCCGATCCACGGGCGCGGCGTCGGATGGTCGCGCGGGCGTTGCCGTCTTTCCGTTCAGGCCCGGCGGGACCGGTGAGGGTTGGTCGGAGACTCTTGCCGATCTCCTCGCCACGGCGCTCGAGGGCACACCGGGGCTCCGTATCGCGGACCCGTGGGCGCTTTGGCAACCACTGCGTCCGACGAGAGGCGCTCGCGCCATCGCTCCCGATCCAGACGAAGCCGAGCGCCTCGCAAGGGGGGCGCAGGCCGGGCATTACGTCATGGGTTCCGTCACCCAAAGCGGCGAGCGTCTCGAACTGTCGGTGCGGATCTACCGGGCCGGCACCTCGGAGCCGCTTCAATCGATTCTCGCAGGTGGCGCGACCGACAGCCTGGCCGACATCGTTCAACATCTCGCGGTACAAGTGATCGGGAGCCTCTGGGCCGTGGAGGACTCGGCCCCCTCGGTCCGGCGGATCGAGGGGTATGCCACCCGGTCTGCTGAAGCACTGAAGGCGTATCTCGATGCACGGGAAGCGATGCGCCGCGGACGGGTGGCCGAGGCAGCGCAAGCCATCGATCGCGCGCTCGCGGCCGACTCGTCGTTCGCCATCGCCTACGTCGAGGCGGCGCGGGTCAAGAGCTGGGCGGCGTTCATGGAGGGGCGAGCGTTCGTTGGCATTCTCCCGCTCGCCGAACGAGCGCTCGCCATCGGCGACTCGCTGAGCGAGCGCCAGCGCCTGCGCGCACAGTGGATGCTTGCCTCGGTCCGGACCGATGGTGCGGCTGCCGCGGAGGCGGCTCAGCGCCTCATCCACCTCGATGGCGCAGATTTGGAAGCGTGGGACATGGCCGCCTACACGCACCAGGTCTACGGCTGGCAGTACGGCGCACAGCCCGATCGGGCCCTCGAGGCGGCGGATCGAGTCGTCGAGCTCGACTCGACGTTCGTGCCGGGGCTCCTGCGCCGGGGGTGGCTGGCCGCGGCGACGGGCGATGCGGATGATCGGCGGCGCCAGCTCGCGAGACTCTCGACGAGCGACACGACAAGTGCACTCGTGCGCGGTGCCATGCTCGGGCTCGAAGGTCTGCTCGTCGCGGACACCGATCTCGGAAGCGTCTTCGACCAGATCGGGCAGTACGATCCACCTGTCTGGCTGGGAGCGCTCCGTCAGCTCCGCGCCGGTGCTCCCGACCGAGCCGAGCAGCTCCTGGCCACCCTCGCGCAGACAGCCGGCCCGGGTTTCCCGCAACGACTCGTGACGGGGGGAACGGCCCAGCTTGCCGGGAGCGCTGGGCGCATCGTCGCCCTCGATTCATCCATTCGCAGCGGCCAGTACGATGATCTCGGCGGCTTTGCACGAACGCTCGACCTCTACATCATCGCGTCGTCGATCGGCGGTCTCGGTGACAGCGCGGTGACCGAGCGCGCGCTCACCCGTGTCGCGGCGTTCATCCCGCCGGACTCCGCTCTCACCTTTTTCGAGACGCGGCCAGTGTGGTGGGGAGCATGGGCGATCGGCGCGTGGCACGCGATGTACGGCGACAGCACCGTCACACGACGTTGGCACGAGGTGCTCGGCACGCTCCCGTGCTGTGGTGGCACCTCGGAGGACTACGTGGGGTCGCTCCAAAGCGATCTGGAGGCGCGCCTCGCCGCGCGGCGAGGGGAGCTCGATTCAGCACTCGTCCTGGCCCGCCGCGCGTTTGATCTGTGGACGATTCACACGGAGAACGTAATCGAGTCACACCCCGAGCCAGCCATGCGTTTACACATGGGCCTGCTACTCTCCGCGACGGGCCACCCAGATAGCGCCGAGGCGATTCTGTCATCGCTCGTGCCGCCGGTGACGTGGGTTGGCTTTCTCACTGCGCGCGCGTCCTTCGAGCTCGGGGAGCTCGCGGCGGCACGCGGTGCGGCAGCTCTGGCGGCAAGACGGTACGCCGCGGCGCTCGCACTCTGGCGGCTCGGTGGGCGGGAGGTGGCCGATTGGCGGGAACGAGCCGAGGCCGGATTGGCACTGGCACGCCGGCGAGGCGGCTGAGCGAGATCGGCGGGGCCGACGTGTTGGGCTCGATTAGTGGCCGGCAGGCGTGTAGCCCTTGGGCGCCTCCTGCATCAGGGCGAGGACATTGCCCGCGGGGTCTTTGAAAAACGCCATCCAGAGATCGTGGTCTTCCATCGGCGCGATCAGGTGGGGTGGGTGGGTGAAGGACACGCCGCGCGACTCCAACTCGCGCACCGCGACCGTGAGATCCGGCGTGCGAAAGTAGAGCACCGAGCTCGCCGGTGAAAACGGCTGTTGCTGCTCTTTCTCGACGAGCAGTCGCACTCCGGCCATGTCGAAGAACAGCATGTCACCAAAGCGATAGAGCTGCCGCAGGCCGAGGCTGTGTCCGTAAAACCGCTCGGCGGCCTCGATGTCGTCCACCGGCACGGCAACCTGCCCGAGTTGGCTGAGGAGAACTGCCATTCGCTACCTCCCGAGTTGGTTGCGCACAGTCGCGCCAGTCGCGTGATGCACCTACTCGAGCCGCTGGGCTGGTGACCGTCCTCGAAGTCCTGCCCGGGCCCGTCGCCTAGTTTGCGTCTGCCAGCACAACAGGAGAGTACGCGACTCCGTCGGGTCGGGCCCCGGTACTGATGTAACCCGTGACTCTACGCCCCTCCAAGTCGATCACCGCAAGTCGATCCTGTTGACTGAGTGACAGGTAGATCGTCTTACCGTCTCCCGAGAGCGTGATTCCTTGGGGTCCGGCGCCGGGGAAGTCGAGCACGGCGAGCTCGCGGCCGCTCGCCCGCTCCACGAACCGAAGCTGATGGCCGCGGAGATCGGGAATCAACACCAGCTGGTTGTCGGGAGTGATCAAAATCCGATATGGCCATCCGAACCCACTGAGCAGCGAGCGCACGTCGCCGCTTTCGGTGTCGAGCACGTTCACCGTTCCCTCGGCATTGCTCCCCACCCACACCTGCGAGCCGTCGGCCGTGACGGTGACTGCCTCGGGCTGCGCTGGGACCTTGAAGGTCCGTGTTCGGGCACCTGCTGCGACGTCGAGTGCCGAGACGGAGTTGTCCTGGATGTTGCTGGTATAGATCTGCCCGCCGTCTCCAACGATCGCGAGCATGTGTGAGCCACCTTGATCGGTGGAGATGGCGCGGACGATCTCGCCATCGGCCACGCGCACGAGCACGACGTTTTGGCTCGCCTCCGAGGTCACGGCGACCAAGCTATCGCCCGGCAGGAAGGCGATCCCATGTGGCCTGGTGTAGCGTGCCAGATCGATGGTTCGCGTCACAGAGCGGTTCGCAACGTCGATCACGGTGAGCGAGTTGCCGCCAGAGTAGTCGGTGACGACCGCCGTCCGGCCGTCGCGGGTGATGGCGACCTCGTGCGGCCCCTCGCCTGTGGGGAGCGTCGTGACGATCCGGCCCGACGCGATATCGATGAGATTGGCGGCGTTCGCTGCCTTGTTGACGACGACGAGCGTGCCCGTCTGCGCGGAGGCAGGACCCGCCAAGGTCATGCCAAGCCCAATCAAGCAGGCGGCAATGACTGGAACGTGGAAGTCTACGGGCATCGCAGGACATGGAGTTCGCATCATGGCTTCCCTCTCTCGAGATCAGTGTGCCCGCACGATTGCCGCGGCCGCGCGTGTATCGGTCTAGTACGTATAGATAAGTGGTACTGACATGACCTGCCTCGAGGCGCCGGGCGTGGCGTCGGCGCTCAGGAGATTCAACCCCACGGTCATCGACGTGACGTCGGGCGCCGGGCCAAGGCGAGCGTTGCCGCTGCGCAGCCAGCCCCGAGCGCGGCACTCACCGTCAGTGCAATGAGCGGGAACTGCCAACCATACTGGTCTGGATGCCGATGGGCCTCGCTCTCGCCCCGGTGGAGGGTTCGACCCAAGCCATTGGCGGAGGGGTCGGGGAGAGCAGGATCGAGTAGGCCGTGGGTGTGAACGGCCACGACGGACCGTATCTTGGAGGTTGAGGTGATACGAGGCCGAACAGTGCTTCGCGCCGCCATTGGGATCGCGCTGGCAAGTGTCCTCTACGTCAGTGTCTATCTCGTCGCCAGCGCCCAACTCGGCAGGCTGCTGCCCAACGCCCTGGCAGAGACGATCGGTGGGCGTGACGCTGACAAGTACACGGTAGAGATCGGCACCGTACGCCTCTCCCCGTTGCTCGACGGTCTGACCGTATCGGACCTCGCCGTCTCCTTCGATACGACGACGACGGATCCGACCGCGGAGCCGGCGCTCATCCGGGATGCCCGGATCGACGCCATTCGGGTCTCGAAAATCAGCTTGATTCCGCTCCTCCGCGGCAAGGCGATCATCGTGTCGTCCGTCGACATCGTCGGCCCGACCTTGGCACTCGAGTTTGTCGCGGGCCAGGGGCAACGGCCACCGCTCTCCGAGGAGGGGAGCGCCGACGCGTCGGATCTCGAGTCGGGAGCCCGCTCCCCACCCACGGCCGCGCTCGGACGACTCCGCATCCGCGATGGCAATGTCGACCTGAGCCGGGTGACGGATCGCGGCACGCTGCTGTCGTCCATCCGTGGACTCGACATCGAGCTGACCGAGGCGGTGATCGATTCGATCACGTTTGCGAATCCCGTACGTGCTCTGACGAACTCCCGGGTGTCGATCGCATTCGATACCGTGCTTCACACGTTGGACGACAGTCTGTACGCGGTTGCCGCAATCCAGCTGCGGGCGGATAGCCGTGATTCGGTAGTTGAGATCGGTACAGTACGAATCACCCCCACGCTCAGGGCAGCACGGTTCTTTGAGCGGCTCCCGGAGCGGGAGGATCGGATCAACCTGAGTGCTGGACCGGTCCGGATCGAGGGGCTCGACTTCAGACGCTACGTGAGGGACGAATCCGTCCGCGTCCGATCGATCGATGTGGACTCGCTCGATCTTCACGTGTACGCCGACATCAATCTGGACTGGGGGCGCGTGCCCAATCGTGCGAGTACCACACGGGGTTCGGGGCGATCGAGCTCCCGCTGCGCATCGACACCATTCAGGTCCACGAAGCGCGCATCCGCTACTCGGAGTCGGCCAAAGGCTCGGAGCGCCCGGGAGAGTTGACGCTCGAAGAGCTCAACGGCACCGTGGTGAACCTCACGAACGACCCGAACCGCATGACACACGAGACGCCTACCGTTGCAGTGGTGAGCGCAAAGCTGTTCGGTGAGGCGCCCATGGAGGCGAGGCTCCAGTATCCGCTCTTGTCACAGACGCTGGACTTCCGCATCGAGGGTTCGGTGGGGCCCATGAACCTGGCTACGGCCAACCGATTCGCCACGAACGTAACCGGCGTAGAGGTCAGACGAGGTCAGCTCGATAGCCTGTGGATCAGCGCGGACGTTCACGACGGCCATGCTGCGGGGCGTCTCCACATGCTGTACCGTGACCTCAATTTCCGGCTCGTCGACAAGAACAGCGGCAAGGAGAAGGTGTGGCATTCGGTGGCGGGCCTTGCTGCCAACCTGATCGTCCGGTCGAACAACCCGAGTCAGCCGGACGGCGCGCCCCGCGATGGGAAGATCGATTACACATGCGGTGACGAGGACATCGTCTTCTTCGAGTTCTTCGTGCACTTTCTGACTAACGGGTTGAAGCGCATCGTGATCGGGTAACGTTCCGTCGCTCAGGAGCGTCAACGGCGTTTGCAGCCTTGTTGACAACCACGAGCGTGCCGGTCGGGGAGACGATTACCCTTGCCCCACCGTCGCCTAAGCGGGGGCATGAAGGGAGGGGGTGCTCACGGCGCGGTCGAGTCCACGTCGAGGATCCGGGTGAGCTGGCGCAGGTGTGCGAGGTCGTGGCCGGCGTAGAGTCGAATCATGTGATCGAGCCGTTCGTCGCCGCGCTCGGTGTGGACTCCGACCCGCTCCAGGTCGCTTGCATTCAGGGTCGCGATCAGCCGCAGGTTAATCGCTCGGAGTGTGCCGAACTGTTCGAGCGCCGCTGCCAACTGCACGTCTCGGTACCGCAGACGCGTCGCCCACAGGTCCTGATCGAACCCGGTGAGGCCAGGGCGGTCTTCGGCGATCACCAGCCGCATGCGATAGGCCCACACGAGGTCCGAATCGGCGAGGTGCTGGACGACTTCGACAGCGGACCACTTGCCGGGGGCCTCAGGGCGCCGCAGCGCTTCATCGGACTGTTTGCCGAGCATCGTACGAACCGCGCCGGGTGTTTGACGGAGTACTTCGACGGGATCCCGATCGCCCAGGAGGTCCAGAATCGCGGAGATATAGGCGCCGGCATCGGCTGGAACGTCGGACTTGCGATTCGAAAGCACGGACATGGGCAACGGGCTCCTCGCTTCGCGACGTGGTTTGAGATAGTCGGACGAAGTGTGGGGCGCTACCCGGAGTCGAGTGCGCTCGCGCGTTGGCCGCGGCCCATCGCAGGTAGTATGTTCGGGCCTTCACACTATCCACAGGACCCCTTCAGTCCCGGGTTCCTATGGTCCCTGCACGAAAGGCCTGAGACTCGTCACCATGCTGCTGGTCAGACTCCTGATGGCGCCAGGCGGTGTTTGGCGTATGCGCGCCGCTACCGTTGTGTGGAAGCGCCCCGGGCTTGCGGGGTGAATCTACGCCGCAAGGCTGCCACGGTCGCGATCGGGTTGGTGCTGGCGGTAGGCATTTACGTCGGCGTGCTGCTCGTCGCCAGCGCCCAGCTCGCGCGCCTGCTGCCGATCGCCATCGCCG
>JBDHCY010000018.1:28629-29269 GCA_039591795.1 Gemmatimonadota bacterium
GGCGACGACGCCGAACTGTACGTGGTGCAGATCGGTAAGGTTCGCCTCTTCCCCTCGCTCGACGGGCTCACGGTGGAGGAGCTCGCCGTCGATTTCGATTCGGCGGCCGCCCTTGCCGCGACCGAACCGGCTCTCGTGCGGGCTGCAAGCTTCGACCGGGTCCGCATGTCAGGAGTCCGCCTGATCCCACTCGTTCGGGGCCATGGAATCTTCGTCTCCGCGGTCGAGATCGAGCGGCCCGCGGTCGTGCTCGACTTCGCGGGAGAGCCCGGCGCCCACCCGCCGCTTGCCGGCTTGGACCTCGGCGATGTGGCGGGGCTCGGCGCGGGCGAGCTTCCCGCACCGGAGGGCAGGTGTCCATGCTGTATCGGGACTTGACCTTCCGGCTCGTCGACAGGAAGAGCGGAAGGGAGATGCCCTGGCATGCCGCGGCGGGGTTCGCTGCGAACCTCGTCGTCCGGTCGAACAACCCACGACGGGCAGATGGGATGCCGAGAGCAGGCAACATCGACTACACGTGCGGCAGTAACGATGTGGTCTTCTTCGAGTTCCTCGTGCACTTACTAGCCAACGGTCTGAAGCGCATCGTACTCGGTTGAGACAGATGCCCCACTCGAGGAGACCACGGCGATGACTCGCT
>JBDHCY010000019.1:0-46550 GCA_039591795.1 Gemmatimonadota bacterium
TCCCGTCCAGCAGGATGGAGCCATGTTGCAGGAACGCCGGTCCTTCGCGAAGCTGGGCGGACCCCACCAGCTTCAGGCCGTTGACGACGATCTCCCCGCCGAGCGCGACGGCGAAGCATGGCCCGCGGGCCGGATCGCGCATGGCGGGAGCGAGTTGCGCGGCCACGCCGAGGGTGCTGATCGCGTCAGCCAGGAGCTGGTGGATCGCACGATGGCTATCGGCGAGCGAGCCCCACTGCGCGACTGGCGCCGCCACCGAATAGGTGATTTCGTGTTCGTGCCACACTGCACGCCCGCCGGTTGGCCGGCGAACGACCGGCCACCCGCGGCTGGCGATGGCCCGTCGGTCGAAACGGCGGTTTGCGGGCTCGTTTCGGCCAAAGGAAAGACACCCGGGTGGTGCCCAGCGGTAGAGACGAAGGAAGGTGGCACCGGTCGACTGGGCTTCCCGAAGGAGCACCTCATCGATGGCCATGTTCTGCGCGCCGGTGCGTCCTCGCGGGTCGAGGAGAAGGTGCCACGGGGTCGTTAGTCGGTCGGCCACTCGTACTTCAGGTTGGGCTGACGTGCCGCCTTGCTCTCGTCGAGTCGTCCAACCGGCGTCGTATGCGGCGCGCCAGTGACGACGTCCGGCGTTCGACGCGCCTCGTCCGCGATCGCCAACATGACGTCGGCGAAGCGATCGAGTTCGTCCTTCGTCGCCGTCTCGGTCGGCTCGATCATGAGGGCTTCCGGCACGATCAACGGAAAGTAGATCGTGGGTGCGTGGAAACCGAAGTCGAGTAACCGTTTCGCGACGTCGAGCGTCTTGACCCCGTGCTCCCTGAGGAACGTGCCTGAGAACACCGATTCGTGCATGCCCGGTCCGAAGGGTAGCGGGTACGTATCGGCCATGCGGGCTGAGAGGTAGCGATTGTTCAACACCGCTCCCTCGGCGACCCTGGCAAGGCCTTCCCGTCCGTTGATGCGGATGTACGTATACGCCCGGACGAGGACACCGTAGTTGCCGTCAAAACCGTGCACCTTGCCGATCGAGTCCGGTCGGTCCCACACGCGACGGTAGCGCTCGCCGTCCCGTTCGAGGGTCGGCACGGGCAGATAGGGTGCGAGCGCGGCCGTGACGGCGACCGGTCCGGCACCCGGTCCACCGCCGCCGTGCGGAGTGGAAAACGTCTTGTGCAAGTTGAAGTGCATCATGTCGACGCCAAAACCTCCCGGGCGTGCCCTCCCCAGGAGCGCATTCATGTTGGCCCCGTCCATGTAGAGGAGCGCTCCGGCGTCGTGCACGATCTTGGCGATTTCCGTGACGTCGGTCTCGAAGCGCCCCAAGGTGCTCGGGTTGGTGAGCATGAGGGCCGCGACGTCCTCATTGAGCGCCGCGCGAAGCGCCGCGAGGTCGATCTGACCACGCGCATCGCTCTTCAGTGACCGCACGGCGTAGTCGGCTCGTGCCGCCGTGGCCGGGTTGGTCCCGTGCGCCGAGTCGGGAACGAGCACGACCTTGCGTGGATTCCCGCGCGCGGTGTGGTATGCGCGCGCGAGCAAGATCCCGGTCATCTCGCCCGAGGCGCCGGCCGGCGGCTGGAGCGTGATCGCGTCCATTCCGGCGATGGCTTTGAGCGCTTCGGCGACTTCGTACATGAGCTCGAGGGCACCTTGCACGAATTCGTCGGGCGTGAGTGGATGGATGCCCGCATGCCCAGGCAGGCGAGCCATGTCCTCGTTCACCTTCGGGTTGTACTTCATCGTGCACGACCCGAGGGGATAGAGGGCCCGATCGACGTGGTGGTTCTTGAGCGAGAGCTCGACGTAGTGTCGCACGACCTCGAACTCTGGCACATCTGGAAGTCGGGGCGGCTCTTCGCGAAGCAGCTCGGCCGGAAGATATGCCTCGGCGCCGCGGGTAGCGCGAGGCACTGGTACACCCGGGCGTCCGGGCTTTGACCGCTCGAAGATGAGCGGCGTGGGGTCGGGTTGGTAGGGGAAAGGCGTCATCAGTTACCTGCCACCCGGTGCCTGGTTCGCCAGTGCGATGGTGACGCTCACGCGCAGCTGTCTCTCGTTGGCCCTGAGCATCATGATGTCAGGCCGTCCGGAGCGCGTCGACGAGGCGGGCGATCTCGTCGTCAGTTCGCTTCTCCGTGACGGCGATGAGCAGCGCCTCGCGATCGACGAAGCCGGGAAAGCGTGTCAGTGCAACGCCAGCGAGCACACCCCGCTCGGCGGCGTGTCCGAGGATTGCACGCGCAGGCTTCGGCGTACGAACGGCGAACTCCTTGAAGAATGGTCCGTCGACGAGCGGCTCGTAGCCCGGAAGCGCGGTGATGGCGTCGAACGCGTGATGCGCACCTTCGAGCGAGCGTTCCGCGATGTGACGGAGGCCGGTGCGGCCGAGGAGCGCAAGATGGACGGTGGCCGCGAGGGCCAGGAGTGCCTGGTTCGTGCAGATGTTGCTCGTCGCCTTCTCGCGACGAATCTGCTGCTCTCGAGCCTGCAGGGTGAGCACGAACCCGCGGCGTCCGTCGTGATCGACGGTGGCGCCGGAGAGGCGTCCTGGCATCCGGCGGAGGTAGTCACGCCGTGCGGCAAAGAGCCCGACGACGGGCCCGCCGAACGAGGGAGCGCATCCGAGGCCTTGACCTTCGCCTACGACCACGTCGGCCCCTTGGCTGCCTGGGCTCTTCAGGATCGCCATGGCGACCGGATCGGCGGCGACGATGAGGAGAGCGCCGGCCTCCTGCGCGGCGGCCGCGATCGCCTCGAGGTCTTCGATGACGCCAAGGAAGTTCGGTTGCTGCACCACGACGCACGCCGCCCCGCGCAGCGCGTCGCCGACCTTCGTGAGGTCGACGCGCCCGTCCGGCCCGAATGGAAGGGAGACGAGTTGGCGGGCTCCACTCGCCGTGGAGATGACCTGGCGCGTGTGAGGGTGTATCGAATCACCGATCACCACGTCGGTGCGGTCGGGCTTGACGCCGAGGGCCATGACGACCGCTTCGGCAGCGGCGGTGGGCCCGTCGTACATCGACGCGTTCGCGACGTCCAGACCAAAGAGCTCGGCGATCATGGTCTGGAACTCGTAGATCACCTGCAAGCTGCCCTGTGCGACCTCCGGCTGGTACGGAGTGTAGGCCGTGTACCACTCGCTGCGGAGGAGGATGTGGTTGACCGCGCTGGGAGCGTAGTGGTCGTAGATTCCCCCTCCTGCAAAGCACACCAGCTCGGCGTTGCGCCGCGCCAGCCGGGTCACTTCTCGAACGACGTCCACTTCAGGGAGGGCCGATGGCACGTCGATCGCTGCGGTACTCCGTTGGGCGGCTGGGATCGAGTCGAACAGGTCGGCCATGCTCGTGACACCGATCGTCTCGAGCATGGCCTGGATGTCTGCGTCGCTATGGGGGACGTAGGCCATAGGTTCGTTCCGGAAACAGGAACGCCCCGGACCGTGCGCGGGGCGTGGGCCGGCTGAACCGGCTGGCGCGGGCTCGACCCCGCCTACTCGCCGATGTGCGCGGCGTACTCCTCGGCGCCCATCAGTTGTTCGAATTCCGCGGGATTCTTCACCCGGAAACGCAGCATCCATCCCTCGCCGTAGGGATCACCGTTGACGAGCGATGGATCCTGCTCGAGCGCCTCGTTCACCTCGGTCACCGTTCCGGCCATCGGGCTGAAGAGGTCGGAAACGGCCTTGACCGCCTCGATCGTTCCGAACGGATCCAATCGCGCGAAACTCGTACCCACGCTCGGTAGTTCGACGTAGACGACGTCACCAAGCTCGCCCTGCGCGTAGTCGGTGATCCCGACTTCGACGATCGTCTCGTCTTGAGTGCGCCGGACGTACTCGTGCTCTTCGGTGTAGAACAACTCGTCGGGGATCTTCGACATCGCAGCCTCGACGGAGGGGGTGCGGCCGAGTCGGGGCGAAGGATACCTGGGGCTATCGAGGGTGTCAAGCGGAAGTGAAGAGGTCGGAGCGGGGCTCATCCGGCCGCTCTCCCGTGCGTGTGAACGTCTCGCGGTCGAGCGGAGCCTCATCACGCACGCGGGCCACAATGTCGCGCCACGGGCGCACGTCGAGCCGCGCAGTTGGCTGTCTGGACCTCCGCGCAAAGCGCCATGCATCGAGAGCCCACCGGGGTGCCTTCGCGGTGCACACCACCACGGCGTCGGGATGGACGCGCGCCCTGGCCTTGACCGCGGACGGGCCGTCGAGCGCGCTCGTGTGCTCGACCGCCCGGAGGCCGAGGGTCTCGGCCAAGCGCACGACCGACGCGGCACGCGCCGGTGCCGTCGTGAGCAGATGCACCCGGAGCCCGGCGTCGGCGTACCGTGCGGCAGTGCCGGCCGGGCCACGGGCGAGATCCGCCGGCCGGTGAGCGACGAAGAGCAGGGCCTCCGCGCGTCCGTCAACGGCACGGCGTGCCGCCTCTCGTCGCAAGGCGAGCCAGACCGCTCGGGTCGCCTGTTGCAGTGCGTCGATGCTGCCGTCGTTGTCGATCACGTAGTCGCTCACCTCGCGCTTGCGCGCTGTCGGCAGCTGTGTCGCGATGAGTCGCGTCGCGTCGTCCTCGCTGAGTCCGCGGAGGGCGACGAGTCGGTCGCGGCGCAGCTCCGAGTTGGCGTCGACGAGAACGATCACATCGAACTCTTTCGGGTCGGCGGCCTCGAAGAGGAGGGGAATGTCGCTCACGACGACGAGGTCGCCCTGGGCCGCTGCGGCGGCGATGATGGCCGCCCGTCGCCGCCGGACCTCGGGATGCACGATCGCGTTCAGCGCGGTCAGGGCCGCCTCGTCGGCTAGCACTCGGGTCCGGAGCGCCGCTCGGTCGAGCGTGCCGTCGGCGGCCAGCATCTCGCGCCCGAATCTCCGGACGATGGTCGCCAGTATCGAGGACCCGGGCGCTTGCGCCTCCCGGACGAGCTCATCGGCATCGATGACAGTGGCGCCGAGCCGCTCGAGCTCGTCGACGACGGTCGATTTGCCCGCGGCCACGTTACCGGTCAAGGCGACGTTCAACATGGTTACAGGAGGGCCGCCTGGTCGGCGTCTTGTCCCGGCACCTCGTGGCAGTGGCGGCAGCGCGCCTCGTACTGCTCGCGTCCTCCCACGGCAATGATCGGTGCGTCCCACCGCGCCGGGGTTCCGTTGACGAGACGCTGGTTGCG
This sequence comes from Gemmatimonadota bacterium, assembly GCA_039591795.1. Lineage (GTDB taxonomy): Bacteria > Gemmatimonadota > Gemmatimonadetes > Gemmatimonadales > GWC2-71-9 > JBDHCY01. Next base: position 5,167 of record JBDHCY010000019.1, read on the forward strand.
ACAGGCGGGACCTCCGCAGACGACGCAAATCGCGTGGAGCTTATCGACGATCTCAGCAATGGCCAGGAGAGCAGGCATCGGGCCGAACGGCTCGCCCCGGAAATCGGTGTCGGTGCCGGCCAGCACCACACGAACGCCGCGTCCCGCGAGGGCGTTCGCGGCCGTCACGATCCCGTCGTCCAGGAACTGGGCTTCGTCAATGGCGACGACGTTTGTTTCCGGCCGGATCGCCTCCATGATTTGGAGCGACGAGTCCACCGGCTCGGCGGCGACCGTGGCGCCATCGTGCGAGGAGATGTGGTAGAGCCCGGCGTAGCGGGCGTCGAGATGCGACTTGAACACCTGCACTTGATGGCGCGCGATGACCGCCCGGCGGACGCGGCGCAAGAGCTCCTCGCTCTTACCGCTGAACATCACGCCAGTGATGACCTCGATCCAGCCGGGTTGGGTGCCGTGGAACATCGGGGGGAGGGGACGATACGGCTAGATCCGAACCGGGTCAAGCGGCGCCGCGATCCCTTGCGGTGCGCCGCGCGGGCGTCCTAGATTGGGGCCGTCTCGATGCCCCGAGCAGATCGTCAGCTGCCTGGCGCTGCCGCCCAGCCACTTCCCGATCAAGGAGCGACCGTGAACAAAGCCGACCTCGTGAACGCCCTGTCCACCAGGATGAAGTCCTCGAAGGCCGCCGCGGCCGCGACGCTGGACGCCCTATTCGGCGACAAGGGCATCGTCGCATCAGAGCTACGCAAAGGCGGCAAGGTGCAGATCACCGGTTTCGGGAACTTCGAGACGCGCAAGCGCGCGGCGCGGACGGGTCGTAACCCCCGCACCGGCGGGACGATCCAGATCAAGGCTTCCGTGGTTCCGGTCTTCCGGGCCGGGAAGGCCCTCAAGGACGCCGTCAACAAGCGCTAATCGCAAAGCGCACCCGGTGCAGCTGGACGCGCCGCCCCCGAGGGGCGGCGCGTCTCGTCTCAGCCCTTGCGGTCGAGTCGGGCGCCCAATCGCCGCCCCCGCACGGTGGTACTGCTCAGACCCTCCGCGGCCCGAGCGGCCGCGGCCGCGGCGATCTCCACGGTGCAGTGACTCTCGCGGAGCTCGATTCGCCCGATTTGGGACTTGGCAAGGCCCACCTCGTTGATGAGCGCTCCCACGAGATCACCGGGACGCAGACGGTCCCGCCGGCCCGCATTCACGAAGAGCTTGGCCCAGACGGTGCTCTCGGATTCGCCGGTGTCGGTCTCGGGCACGTGTGCAGCGAGCCGGACGAGTGCCGCAGCCACTTCGGCAGGCTCGAAGCGTTCGAATAGGGGGTCGAGCAGAAGCACCTCTGCGTCGAGATCTTCCCGCTCGATCACCTCTGCCACGCGAGTGCGCAGCGCCGCGGCCCGAGAGCGGGCCTCGTCGGCCGCGCTCGGGAAGGCGAGTGGCCGGGCTTTTGGGGCCACCGCCTTGAGATAGGCAAGCTGGGCTGCCGAGACGAGCGCGACGACAGGGCCCATGGCCGCGAGTCCCATCAGCGTCGAAGGACTCGGTAGGTCGACCGCGAGCACGAGATCGAGCTGTTCGACCGGAGCCGGGTCGCCCAGGCGCCAGACTGCGTACCGTTCCGGACTCAGCGCGTCGAGGACCCGTTCGAGCTCGGCCGCAGCGCCCCCGGCACCGACGACGTGATAGCGACAGGCTGCCTCGACGGGCCACGGCGCGGTGGCGAGAGGGCCGACGACCGGCGCTCGGTGGGCGTGGCGTTCCAGGAAGCGCTCGAGACCGCCGGGGTTCCAAGCCAACACGAACCGCGGAACCTGACGAACCTCTGCCAGGAGCTGATCGAGAGCCGATTCACGGTCGGGGGTGAGGAGGGGCTCCGGCCAGGCGAGCACAATGCGATCGAGACTCTCGAGCTTGAGTGCCGTCCGAGCCAAGAGGGCAATGGCATCTTCGGGGGTCGAGATGAGCTGCGTGACGTTGCTGCGGGCGAGAGCCTGCGCAGCGCGCGTGAGACCGGAAACCGGCACGCCACCCGCGACGCGCGCGACGTCGTGGGCCATTCCCACCGTGGAGACGACGACCAGCGAGCGCACAGGACCAGCCCCGGCCCCGCGGTCACGCTCGGTGAGCGCGACCCAGAAGTCATCGGCGTGCACTGCCTGTGGGGGGGTCACCCACACGATCGACCGCCCCCCCCGGACGGCCGCAACCAACTCCGCTTGCCCAGTCACCGATCCCTCGATTGTCAATGACGCGTTACACCACGCGGCTGACCATAGTAGCTTGTGGCCGTGGCGCGGGCAACGGAACTGAATCGGCGCGGGTCGTCCGCGAGTGCCGGCGTGATGCTGATGGTCCCGCTCGTCCTGGCGGGCCTCGTCAACGAGGCTGGAGGCCAGGTGCGCCCCAGGCTCAGCGACTGGGGCGTGCGTGTTGGTGTCCTCCCCCGCGGACCGCACAACGCGATCACCGATGTCGCGGGCGTCCGCGTCGGCCACGTCACCGTCGTGGAAGGTGATTCCATCAACACCGGCGTCACCGCAATCCTGCCCCACGGCGGCAATCCATTTCGCGAAAAGGTGCCGGCAGCCGTGGTCGTGGGTAACGCGTTCGGCAAGCTCGCGGGCGCGCTCCAGGTCAACGAGCTCGGGCAGCTCGAGTCGCCGATCGTGCTCACCTGTACGCTCTGCGTCGGCCGCGCGTGGGACGCGACGGTCTCCTACCTCCTTTCGCTCCCTGGGAATGAGACCGTGCGCTCAGTCAACCCGGTCATTGGCGAGACCAACGACGGGTTCCTGAACGACATCCGTGCCCGTCCCATAGCGGCCCACCACGTCCACGATGCTATCCGTGGCGCGACGTCGGGGCCGGTCGAGGAAGGGAGTGTGGGGGCGGGGCGCGGCACAGTGGCGTTTGGGTGGAAGGGGGGCATCGGCACGGCGAGCCGGCAGGTGCCGCAGGGCATGGGTGGCTGGACGGTGGGGGTCCTCGTCCAGTCGAACCACGGCGGGATCCTCACGATCGCCGGGGCGCCGGTGGGGCAGGCGCTTGATCGCTACTATCTGCGCGGAGCACTCGACGACTCGAGCGCGGATGGCAGCATCATGATCGTGGTCGCGACCGATGCGCCACTCGATCACCGCCAGCTCGAGCGGCTCGGTCGGCGGGCGCTTCTCGGGCTCGCGCGCACCGGAAGCCCCATGACGCATGGCTCCGGGGATTTCGTCATCGCGTTCGCCACCAGGCGCGAGGACCTACTTGCAGATGGCTCGCTCTCACCGCTCTTCGAAGCCGTGGTTGAGGCGACAGAAGAGGCGATCTACAATTCGCTCCTGCGCGCCACCACGGTGCGTGGGTTCCGTGGCACCGTCGAGGCGATCCCGCTCGAGGCGACACGGACGATTCTCGTCAAGCATGGGGTGCTCCCTCGATGATCACCGGCCTCTCATCCAATCTGGAGCATCTCGAGCCGTCGGCGACGATGGCGATCTCGCAGGCAGCACAGCAGCGCCGCGCCGCCGGCGAGGATGTCATCGACCTTGGCGCAGGTGAGCCCGATTTCGACACTCCCTCGCTCGTGGCTGCCGCCGGCATCGACGCCGTTCGGCAGGGGAAAACGCATTACCCCCCGAACGCGGGAATCCTCGACCTCCGGGCCGCGGCGGCGCGGCACCTCTCGTTGCTCTCGGCTGGCCGGCCGGTCAATGCGGATCACATCGTCGTCTCCAATGGGGCCAAACAGGCGATCTTCAACGCCTGCTTTTCGCTGTTTGGCCCTGGTGACCAAGTGCTGATTCCCGCCCCGGCTTGGGTGTCGTATCCCCAGATCGTGCACCTGGCGCGGGCGAAGCCAGTGCTCGTCGACGGTGATCCGCAGTGGTCGCTCAAGGTGAGCGTGCGCGAGCTCAAAGGCGCGGCCATTCAACCCCGCGGCATCATCATGTGCTCGCCCTCGAACCCGACGGGCGCGGTCTACACCCTCTCGGAGCTGCGGGGCATTGCCGAGTGGGCGGCCAGCGAGGGCGTGTGGGTCGTCGCGGACGAGATCTACCGTCGCATCCACTACGGGCGAGGGCCGGCTCCGTCGTTCCTCGATCTCCCCGACGAGCTATTGGAGCGGGTCGTCCTCGTCTACGGTGCGAGCAAGGCCTACGCGATGACTGGGTGGCGGATCGGGCTCACGCTGGCTCCCGCCGGAGCGACCAAAGCGATTGGCGCGCTCCAGTCGCACACGACCAGTGGCGCCTCGCACCCGGCGCAATGGGCGGCGGCGGCTGCGTTCGGCGACGAGCGCGTCGAGCAGGACGTCGACCGCATGGTCGAGGAGTTCCGAAGCCGCCGCGATCTCCTCGTCGAACGGTTCCGCCGCGACCTCCCCGGTGTGGAGTTCATAGAGCCACTGGGAGCGTTCTACTTCTTCTTCCGCGTGGATGGGTTCGGGAAACGTCTGTTCGCAAATGGATCGGCGTTTTGCCAACGGCTCCTCGAGGAGCACGGCGTGGCACTGGTCCCTGGAATCGCCTTCGGCGACGACCGGTGGGTGCGTCTCTCCTACGCAGCTGCACCCGCGCAGCTCGAGCGTGCCGCCGAGCGCGTCGCGGAGTTCGCCCGCTCGCTCGATTCGTAGCCCCGGCCGCCTGGCCGCACCGCGTCGGGCCCCTATATTCCCCATATATGACGTCTGTGGCCGCGTTTCGTCCCTCTGCCGGCCGGCTGTCCACCTTCCTGTCGATGCTCGCTGCGCTCGCGAGCCCACCGGTGCTCGTCGCGCAGGAGCCCGCGGTCGTCGTGGTCGGTGGGCGGGTCTGGACCGGCAACCCTGCAGCGCCCTGGGCGCAGGCCGTCGCCGTGCGCGACGGACTCGTGATTGCCGTGGGTTCCCGGGCCGCGGTCGTGAGCTCGGCGGGTGCCGACGCTCGCACCGAGGAGTTTCCCGATGCGCTGATCGCGCCGGGATTCATCGATACCCATACGCACTTTCTGCGCGCAGGCGAGCTGCTGCTCGGCGTCAACCTGCTCGACGTGGCCGACGACTCGACGCTGGCGCTCCGGGTGCGCGAGGCGCATGCCCGCCTGCCCCGCGGGAGCTGGATGGTCGGGGGCGACTGGGGCGCGTATGCCCTGGAGAGCGCGTGGCAGCCCACGCGACGCATCGTCGACGGGATCACGGGCGAGCGACCGGCACTCCTCTCCAAGTGGGACCGCTCGGAGTACCTCGCGAACGCCGCCGCGCTCCGGGCCGCAGGGCTCGATCCAGCAACGCACCCTGGTGTGCTCACGCCGGATGAGGCGGCGCGTATTCGGCGGGCCATGCCGGCACCGACCTTCGCGCAGCGGCTCGCCGAGTCACGCCTCGCGCTCAACGATCTCGCACGCCACGGCGTCACCACGATTCACGACATCACGGGTGCCGAGGCGATGCGCGTCTTCCAGCATCTCAGGGACCGCGACTCGCTCACGGTCCGCGTCTGCGCCCGCCCGACACTCGATCATTGGGGAGAGCTCGCCAACAACGGGCTCGCCGTCGGCTTCGGCGACGATCGGCTCAAGGTGTGCGGTCTGAAGGGATTCGTGGACGGGATCATGGGGAACTCGTCCGCCATGTTCCGCGAGCCGTACCGCCACCGCCCCGAAACGCGAGGGCGGTGGCGGACGATGATGTCGCCTCCTGGCACGATGGAGGCGATGATCTTCGGCGCCGACTCGGCGGGCCTGACGCCCCACATTCATGCGATCGGCGACTTGGCCGTGGACACCCTGCTCGATTTCTACGAGGCGCTGATCGCCGCGCGTGGGCCGCGGGATCGCCGGCTGCGGGTCATCCACGCCCAGGTGGTGGAAGCCGACGACTTCGCCCGGTTTGGTCAGCTCGGGCTCGTGGCGGAGGTGCAGCCGTACCACGCGATCGACGACCTGCGGTGGATGGAGGACCGCATCGGCCCTCGGGCGCGGGGCGCGTATGCCTTCCGTTCGCTCGCGCGCGCCGGCGCGGTGCTCGCTTTCGGATCGGACTGGCCAGGCACCAATGCATCGTGGTATCCCGCCGATCCGGTCCTCGGGATCTACGCGGCCGTCGTACGCCAAACACTCGACGGAGAGCCCGAAGGCGGGTGGTATCCGGCAGAGCGACTCGATGTCGAGACGGCGCTACGCGCGTATACCTCTGGAGGCGCCTACGCGGCGTTCGAAGAAGACCACAAGGGGCGTCTGAGCCCCGGATTCCTCGCCGACATCGTGGTGCTCTCCCCCGATCTCATGCAGGTGGCGCCCGCGAGGATCAAGGACGTCCGTGTGCTCGGCACGATGGTCGGGGGGCGGTGGACCTATCGATCCCCGTGACCGACGATCGCCTCGCAGCGTATGGGCGGAGCCTCTTCGGCGTAGAGGATGCTGCTCTCGCGCGGGTGCGCGAGCGTCACGAGGGCCAGGGCCTGCCACAGATCCATGTCTCCCCCGAGCAGGGTCGCTTCCTTCAGGTGCTGGTCCGCGCCGTCGGGGCCAAGCGCGTGCTGGAGGTGGGAAGTCTGGCGGGCTACAGCGGCATCTGGCTCGCACGCGCCCTGCAACCGGGTGGTGAGCTCGTCACGATCGAGCTCGATCCCGAGCGGGCCGGAGCCGCGCGAGCGGCGTTCGAGGAGTCGGGTGTCGCCGACGTGGTCCGCGTGCTCGAGGGCGACGCGCTCACGCTCCTCCCTTCGCTCGCCGGCCCCTACGACGCGGTATTTCTCGATGCCGACAAGGCGTCGATGCCCACGTATTTCACCCACGCCGTCCGGCTCCTTCGCCTGGGCGGGTTACTCATCTCCGACAATGCGTTCCTCAACGGTCGTGTCGCCGATCCCGACGATGACTCGCCCGACGCCCAGGGCATGCGTGCGTTCAACCGGCTCGCCGCGACCGACCCACGGCTCGTCTCCGCGCTCGTTCCCATGCGGGATGGGATCGTCGTTGCCGTGAAGGTGGTGGAATGACACAGCGATCCGCTCCCATCGCCGTCGGACGCGTGGCGGCGACTGACGCCACTCCCGCGACGCCGCACCGGTTCCACTTCTGGTCGTCCGAACATGCCGATGTCGGCGTGGGATCGATCGTTCGCGTGGGTGGGCCCGAGCGCGTGGTGTATGCCGTCGTGGAGGACGCTGCCGGGTACGAGGGCGTGCCGCGCTCACTGGAGGGGGCGGTGACTGGCGACGAGCTCGGCGAGGTCCGTGTCTGGCGCGCCGCCGTGCTCCGGCAAGTCCCGGCCGAGCCCGTGCAGCCGGTGCCCCTGGGCGAGGTCTTCGTCGCCGAGGACCGCGATGTGGAGCTCGCGCTGCGGATGGACACCTACACGACCGGCCCGGGAGCCACGGGCATTCCGGTCGGTTTGTACGAGGCGGGAGGGCGAGCGGTGCCCGTGCACCTCGATGCCGATTTCCTCCTGGGGCCGGAGGCCGCTCACCTCTCGATCAGCGGCATCTCGGGACTCGCCACGAAGACGAGCGCCGTGGAGTTCCTGCTGGCCTCCATCTTCCAGCGGCTCCCCACCCAGAAGGGGTCGATCGCGGCGGTGTGTTTCAACCTGAAGGGTCCCGACCTCCTGTTCCTCGACCGCCCGGCCGCACTCGATGACGAGGACCGTGCGCGCTACGAGCGCCTCGGCGTGGAGCCAGTGCCGTTTGCCTCCGTGCGATACTTCGCGCCGTACAAGCCCGACGGTGTGAACCTCAACACGCTGCGTACCCACCCAGACCTGGCTGGGAGCGTCGAGCCGCTCGTGTGGGGGCTCGGTGACGTGTTGGACTTCGCACAGGTGCTCCTGAACCGCGACGATCTCGATGCGAAGGCAGATGCATTCGTCGACTTTCTCGCCGACCGGGTGTTCGACAAGGAATTCGTCGATGACACCCTGCGGCGTCGCCACCGCGTACAAACCTTCGCCGATCTCGATCTCCTGTTCCGAGACATCTTGGACGCGGTGGAGACTCGGGGGTCGGCGGCGGCCTGGCGGACGCACCATGTCGCAACGATTCGCAAGGTGCGGAATCGTTTGTCGAACGTGGTGACGCGGGCCAAGGGCCTCGTAACCGAAGACGGGCCGTCGCACGACCTCCCGTGGGGTGAGTTCGCCGATCGGACTGTCTATGCGATCGACCTCGCCAATGTCGATCCGCTCGCGCAAGATCTCGTCTTCGCTCGCGTCGTCTCCAAGCTGCGAGAGCACCTCGAGCGTCGCGACCTCGGGGTGGACCAGGTCGTCGTCTTCGTCGACGAGCTGAACAAGTATGCCCCTGCGGACGCCGATGACACCTACGTGCGCCAGATGCTTCTCGATATTGCCGAACGAGGGCGCTATCTGGGGCTCGTCCTCTTCGGAGCGCAGCAGTTTCGCTCACAGGTGCACCGAAGGGTGGTCGGGAATGCAGGATCGGTGCTCTTCGGGCGCATGGACATGGACGAGCTCGCAACGCCGGGGTACCAGGTGCTCTCCCCCGCCACCAGGATCCGTCTAGCCACGCTCTCCAAGGGCGAGCTCCTGGTGCGGCACCCGCACTTCACTCACCCGGTGTTCCTGCGTTTCCCGCGGCCACCGGTGCTCCGCGGGCGGGATGGCATGGAGGCATATCCCCCCGCCGCCGATCTACCGTTCGCCGACGCGGTGCTGCGGCAGCTGCTCCAGCTCGACCCGCGGCTCGACGTGACGGTGGCTCGCGACGCGATCGCCGACCGGCGCGAGGTGGACGTGATCCGGGCGCTCCACGCGACGCGCCGCACTCGTCCGGTGCGGGTACTCCCGTATTTCGAGGCACAACTCGGAGGACGGGTGCAGTCCGAGATGGTCGGCGCGCCGGCTGGGCGCCCCCTTGCGCTTCCCGACGATCCCTACGGTGACTGACCGGCGTGTGAAGCTCGCCCATCTCGCCGATCTCCATCTCGGGTTCCGGCAATACACGAGGCAGACGGCGCGTGGTCTCAATCAGCGTGAGGCGGATGTGGCAGAGGCGGCCCGCCGCGCCATCGACGACCTCATCGGCCAACGCCCCGACATGGTCGTCGTCGCGGGCGACGTCTTCCACTCGGTCAGACCCACGAACACGGCGATCGTCTTCGCGTTCCGGGAGTTGCGACGCCTCCGTGAGGCGCTCCCCGACACGCCGGTCATCCTCGTGGCTGGAAACCATGACACACCACGATCGGTGGAGACGGGATCGATCCTGCGTCTCTTCGACGCGTTGGGCGTGATCGTCGTGGACGACGCTCCTCGGCGGCTCGACTTTGCTTCACTCGAAGCCAGCGTGCTCGCCGTGCCGCACCAAGCGCTGACGCGTGGAGGCAGGCCCGCGCTCCGGCCCGAAGGCACCGCCCCAGTGCAAATCTTGGTCACGCACGGTGAAGTCCAAGGGGTGCTTCCAGAAGAACGGGCGGCGGTCGAGTACGGGGGTGCGCCCCTCGCGGTTGCCGACCTGGCGCCGGACGCCTGGTCGTACGTCGCGCTCGGGCACTACCACGTGGCCCACGAAGTTCGCCACAACGCGTGGTATGCCGGCTCGCTCGACTACGTGAGCACGACCCCATGGGTGGAGATGGCCGTCGCGACGTCGAGTCGGGCTTCCGGCGACGCGGTCCCGAACAAGGGCTACCTCCTCGTCGACTTGCCGGGAGGCACACCGGTGTTCCGCAACGTGGGTCCGGTGCGCGACCATGTCGATCTCGAGCCGATCCGATGTGAGGGGCTCGACGCCGCGGCCTTGAACGTCCTCATTGCGGAGCGTGTCGAGCATGCCGAGCCCCCGATCGACGAGCGGGTCGTCCGGCTCGTGTTGTGGGACGTGCCGAGGCACGTGCTGCGAGAGCTCGACCACGCACAGATCCGCACGTGGAAGGACCGCGCGTTGCATTTCCATCTCGATTCCCGGCCGCCGCTCCCTCAGCGGCAGGTCGGCGTCGGGGGAATCGCGACGCGCCGCCAAACGCTCCCCGAGATCGTGCGGGAGTATCTCGGTCGCCGGCCGCTCGATGCCGATCTCGACCGTGCCGAATTCCTCCGGCTCGGTGCCGCCTACCTCGACGACGCAATGCGTGACGAGGAGGCGCAGCGGTGAGGCTCGATCGGATTCGGCTGGAGAACTTCCGGCAGCACGAGAGCACCGAGCTCATCCTCGGACCGGGCCTGACCGGGATCATCGGTCCGAACGGCTCGGGAAAGAGCACGATTCTCGAGGCGATCGCTTGGGCGATCTACGGCAACGCTGCGGCGCGCGGCAAGGTCGACTCCATTCGCTTTCTGCGAGCGCCGCCGCGCTCGAGCGTGCGCGTCGAGATCGACTTCTCACTCGGGCCGCATGAGTTCCGTGTGTGGCGCACGCTACGCGATGCCGAGCTCCTCAAGGACGGGCAGCCGATCGCGAATTCCCTCACCGCCGTGACACAGCAGCTCACCCGTCTGCTCGGCATGTCCCGCCAGGAGTTCTTCAACACCTATTTCACGGGTCAGAAGGACCTGGCGGTGATGGCCGCCATGGGCCCCACCGAGCGAGGCCAGTTTCTGTCTCGATTGCTTGGCTACGAGCGGTTGCGGGTGGCGCAAGAGCGATTGCGTGAACGACGGTCAGAATTACGCGGCGAGCTCGGGGGGCTCGAGGCCGGCCTGTCCAACGAGGAGGCCCTCGTTGCCGAACGGACGTCGGTCGAGTCGAAGCTCGAGGAGGCTCGGGCGAGCGCCTCCACGGCCGCTCGGGGGCGAGACGAGGCGAAGGTCGCCCTCGATGCACACGATCCCGTATGGCGAGAGCACGAGGCGCGGCGAGAGCGCGCCCTCTCCCTCGAAGGCGAGCGACGGATCGCCGAAGCGGCGGTGAAGGTCGCGCAGGAAGAGTTTCAGCGGCTCGATCGCGACCTCGCCGTTGCGCTCAAGGCGCGAGAGGAGCTCGCCGGCCTGGATGCCGAGTTGGCTCCCATGGCCGAGTGGCGACTCGAGCTCGATAGCCTGGACACGGCGGCTCGAGCGGAAGGTGAGCGTCGCGCGTGGCTGGCGCAGCGCACCGAGCTGGCCACGCAACTCGAAAGCCTCGACCGCCGGCTGGAGGCGAGTGAGGGCGCCGCGAAAGATCTCGCCGCTGCGGATGTGGCGGCGGCAACCGCGCGCGAGGCTTCTGAGGCTGCCGGTCGGGCGCTAGCCGAGCGGCGGACCGAGTGGGTGCGCGATCGCCAAGATGCAGAAACGAAGCGTCAGGCGCTTCGAGATCAATACCGCGACGCGAAGGAGCAGCACGATCTCCTGCAAGAGCTCGGGCCGGAAGGCACCTGCCCGACGTGCCAGCGGCCGCTCGGCACGCATCACGCCGAGGTGGTGGCGCTCCTCGAGCGGCAGCTCGAAGAGATCGAGATCAACGGGCGCTTCTTTGCGCGACGGGTCGAGCAGCTCGAGGCCGAGCCGCCGGAGGTGCGGGAGGCCGACGTTGCACGCGAGCGAGCCGAGGCGGTGTCTCGAGATGCGACCGAACGTGTCGCCACGTTGAAGGCGTTGCTCAAGGAGCTCGAAGCATTGGCGGCGGGCCGCATCGAGGCCGGCGCCCGGTTGGCAGACTTGGATGCGAAACTCGCCGACGGGGCGACGCCATACGATGCGGCAAGGCACGAGGAGGTGCGGCGGGCGGTGCGTGGGCTCGAGCCCGTGGCCACCCGGGCGACGCAGCTCCGTGAGCGGGCGGTTCGGGCCGAGGGGTTGGTGACCGACGCCGAGCGAGCGGAGCGAGAACTGTCAGCCCGCGAGAGCCGAGCGCGCGAGCTCGCCGAGTCGCTTCGGGCGCTGGGCTTCGACGAAGCGATGTTCGCCGCTGAGCGTGAGGCGCACGGCCTCGCCCGGGAGGCCCTCACCACTGCCGAGGTCGCACTCGCCGAGGCACGGGGACACTTGGTGGCGGCAGAGGAGCGTCTCGCTCAGGTGGAACGACGCGAGCACGAGCGTCGTGAGCGTGTGGCCCGCATCGCCGAGCTCCGCCGTCAGCATCGCCTCCACGACGAGCTCGACCGCTCCTTCGGCGACTTGCGCGCGGATCTGAACGCGCAGGTACGCCCGGAGCTCTCCGATGTGGCGTCTACGTTTCTCACGGGGATCACCGACGGCCGCTACGGCGAGCTCCTCCTCGACGAGCAGTACCGAGCCACCATTCTCGAGGACGGTGTGCCCAAGCCGGTGATCTCCGGCGGCGAGGAAGATCTCGCGAACCTGGCCCTCCGCCTTGCGATCAGCCAACTCGTCGCGGACCGAGCGGGCCAACCCCTCTCGTTGCTCGTGCTCGACGAGATCTTCGGCTCGCTCGACGAGGCGCGCCGGCAGCTCATCGTCGACCTGCTCCGACGCTTGCGGGACCGGTTTGCGCAGGTCATCCTCATCACGCACATCGAATCGGTTCGCGAGAGTCTGGATCGCGTGGTTCGGGTTGCGTACGACGCGGCGACCGGTACGTCAGTCGTGGTCGACGACGCAGGCCCGCTTCCGGAGGGCGATGATGAAGATGTGGCGGCCTGAGCCCGTCGTGCTCGGGCCCGAGCGAGCGACTGTTCGCGACATCAGTGCGCTCAACCGCGTGTTCGCCGAGTCGTTCACCGATCGATACCGGCGGGACGGTATGGCAGGCGTGCGTGTACCCGAGCTCAACCCGCAGATCTGGCGATATGCGCTGGAGGATGCGGGCGAGGGGGCCATGTTGTGGCGCGACGACGCAGGCGACGTGATCGCGTTCAACATCGCACATCGCTCCGGGGTCGAGGGCTGGATGGGGCCTCTCGCAGTGCGGCCCGACCGACAACGCGAGGGATTGGGGAAGTCGGTCGTGCGTGTGGCGACGGATTGGCTCCGCGAAAGTGGCGTACGTGTACTTGGGCTCGAGACCATGCCTCGAACGCTGGACAACATTGGCTTCTACTCGCGCCTCGGGTTTCTCCCCAGCCACCTCACGGTGACGCTCACGCTCGACGTGCCGCGTCGGACTGGGGGACCGGCGGCGCTCCTTTCGCAAGCGGCTGCCAGCTCGCGAACGGAGACGCTCGACGAGATGCGCGCGCTCACACATACGGCGGCGGCGGGCTACGATTTCTCTCGGGAGGTCGAGCTCACCATGGCACTCCGTACCGGAGACACGACGATCGTCACCGGTGCCGACGGGGTCGTTGCCTTCGGGCTCTGGCACTCGGCACCGCTCGCCGATGGTCGGGGTCGCGACGAGCTCCGTGTACTCAAACTCGTCGCTCGAGATCTCGACGCCTTCGATAGCCTCCTGCAGGCCCTGGAAGCGAGCACCCGCGCTGCGGGTCTCCGTCGACTCGCCATCCGCTGTCAGTCTCGCTACGGCGACGCGTATGCTGCACTCGTGCGGCGGGGGTACGTCGTCCGTTGGACCGACCTGCGAATGACATTCGAGGGATTCGGGGAGCCGAAGCCCAGCAAGGCGATTCTGTTCTCGAATTGGGAGATTTAGCGGTCGGCCAGTGGCTCAGGTGCGTGGCCGTTTCGTGAGGATCCAGCTCGTGAAGAGAATCACACCGAGGACGAGAAGGATGTGCACGATGCCCGAGCCGAGCGGGCGCACGAATGCGGAGATCACCCAAAAGGTGATTGCGATGAACGCGCCGATCAACATGAAGTTCATTTGCTTGACGGAATTTGTAGACGCACCTACATTGAGCGCAACCATCGGGGGCGAAGAGCCTCGTTATTGAGCCAACAGGCTCGGGAGTGGGGCCACATACCGCGGTTGATGAAATGCCCCGCGGGGGACTTCAAACGTCGCGGCGAGGTCACCGTCAGTACTTTTCGGGCTTCAATAATCCTCTTCGCTCTCGATCGGCGCTGACAGGCCGGCGGCGCGTCGTTATACTCTGCCATATGCCTACCTGTGTCGTTACGCGCCGGCTCAATTTCAATGCGGCGCACCGCGTCTACGACCCAGCCCTCAGCAACGACGAAAACGCCGAACTCTTCGGCCCGTGCAGTCATCCCAACTTCCACGGACACAACTACGAGCTCGATGTATCGGTAGAGGGGGAGATCGACTCGTCGACTGGCTACGTCATGGACCTCGGGCGGTTGAAGGCGCTCGTCGAGCGCGAGCTGCTACGACATCTCGACCACCGTAACCTGAACATGGACGTGCCGTTCCTCCAGGGCGTGAACCCGACGGCGGAGCAGATCGCCGTGGCGTGTTGGCGCGTGCTGGAACCGCTGGTCACGCCGGCGCGCTTGCGTCGCATTCGGCTGTGGGAGACGCCCCGAAACTACGTGGACTACCATGGCGCGTGACACGCGGCGCCCGACAGGCCGTCCGGCCCGGGCCGATGCAGCTGGGGGGGAGCCCATCGCAGCGCCGGAAGCGGCGTCGCTCGAGAGCCTCGTGCGTGAGTTCCTCGTCCACCTGGGCGAAGATCCCGATCGTCCTGGGCTCCGCCGCACGCCGGAGCGCGTCGCCGAGGCGTTTCGCTGGCTCACCCGAGGGTACGCCGAATCGGCTGAGGCCGTGATCGGTGCCGGCATGTTCGAGGAACGGCATGAGAGCATGGTGCTCGTGCGTGACATCGAGCTCTACTCACTGTGTGAGCACCACCTCCTCCCGTTTTATGGGCGGGCCCACGTTGCCTACCTGCCGAACGGCAAGATCGTCGGCCTCTCGAAGATCGCGCGACTCGTGGATCTCTACGCTCGACGGCTCCAAGTTCAGGAGCGGTTGACGGATCAGATCGCCGATGCGTTGATGCAGACGCTCGAGCCGGTCGGCGTTGGTGTCGTGATTGAGGCGTTCCACCTGTGCATGATGATGCGCGGCGTCGAGAAGCAGAACTCCAAGACCATCACCTCGGCAGTCCGCGGCGCGTTTCGTGACGACTACAAAACGCGCGACGAGTTTCTCCGGCTGGTCCACGGCCGCGCGCACGAATGACCCCCGGCCTCCCGCTCAGCGGGCGCACGGCGCTCGTGACTGGTGCCTCGCGGGGGATCGGCCAAGCCACTGCCCAGGCGCTCCTCGATGCCGGAGCCCGGGTGGCACGACTCGCGCGCCACCTCCCCCCAGACAGCCGATTCGCCGACTTCGCGTGTGATGTCACCGATGCCGAAGCCGTCACGCGTACGGTCGAAACCGTAGTCACCAGCCTGGGTGTTCCGGATGTCCTCGTGAACAATGCTGGTGCGTTCCTGATCAAGCCCCTCGAGGAGACCGACGTCGAGGAGTTCGAGCGTATCGTGCGCGTCAACCTGACCGGTGCGTTCGCACTGTTGCGGGCGCTCGTGCCGCATCTCCGCCGCTCGGGGGGCGGACACGTGGTGACGGTGGGGAGCGTGGCCGACCACCTCGCGCTCCCCGGCAACGCCGCATACGCGGCGAGTAAGTGGGGTGTGCGAGGGCTGCACAGCGTCCTGGAGGCCGAGGCCCAGTCCTCCGGCATCCGGTGCACCCTGATCTCGCCAGGGCCGACCGACACCGAGGCATGGGATCCAATCGATCCCGATGCGAAGCCGGGGTTTCTCCCACGACGAGCGATGCTTCGCCCCGAAGATGTCGCGCAGGCGATCCTCTTTGCCGTGACGCGTCCGCCGGGCGTGGCTGTCGAACTCCTTCGTCTGCGTCCTGCGTCGTAGCATGTTCATCGAGTTGGCCGAGATGTTGCGATGCCCGGGGCCGCACGAAGAGACTTTCGTCGTCGTGGCGACCGATGTCATGGAGGGGCGCTCGGTCCGACATGGTGTCGTTGGGTGCCCAGTCTGTCAGCGGGAATACCAGATTGTCGACGGCGTCGTCCGATTCGGAGCCGCTGGATCTCCGCGGGCGCCACACCACGGCGCGGATGGGGAGACGCTCCACTCGCTGCTCGGTCTCGACGGGCCGGGTGGTTACGTCGTCTTGGTGGGAGCAGCAGTGGAGCGCGCCGACGAGCTCGCGGTGCGCCTCGACGGTGTCCATTTCGTCGGGATCAATCCGCCACCGCATGCTCGCGAGCGCGCTCACTTGTCGTTACTGGAGTCCGATGGGAGCATACCGCTCCGGACGGCAGTGGCTCGGGGCGTCGTCGTAGGGGGAGATTACGCCGAGGAGCCGTGGCCCGGAGAGGCGGCGCGGGTCACTCTCCGCGGCCGTCACGTGATCGTGGAACGGGAGGGGATCGAGGTGCCGGAGACCCGGCCTCTCGCGAGCGGCTCAGGCCTCTGGCTGGGTGAGCGGAGTTGATCCTGGCTACTCGACGGTGACCGTCTCGCCTGCGTAGGCCTCGTCGATCGCCTCGCGATGTCGGCGTTCGACAATGCGCCGCTTCACTTTCAACGTGGGGGTGAGCTCGCCCGACTCGATCGTGAAGTCCTTCTCGAGCAGTATGACCCGCTTGGGCATTTCGAACTTCGCGAGGTCGCGGAGTTGACCCATCACTTCCCGTTCCATCTTCGCTTGGACCTCGCTTAAGTCGATCAGCGATCGGTCGTCGGTGAAAACGAGCCCACGGTCGTCAGCCCATGGCCGGAGTTGCTCGAGATTCGGCACCAGGAGGATGATCGGGAACTTGCGCTTGTCTCCGAGCATCACAGCGTTGGCGACGAACTTGTTGGTCTTCACCATGTTCTCGATTGGCTGCGGCGCGATGTTTTTGCCGGTAGCCGTGACGATGATGTCTTTCTTGCGATCGGTGATTCGCAGATAGCCATCGGCGTCGAGCTCGCCGATGTCGCCCGTGTGGAGCCAGCCATCGGTGTCGATGGTCTCGCGTGTCGCGTCGGGCTTGTTCCAATACCCTTGCATGATGTTCGGTCCGCGGGCGAGGATCTCCCCGTCTGGCGCGATCTGGATCTCCACGCCGGGAATCGGCGTGCCCACGGAACCGATCCGGATTCCGTCTAGCGGGTTGACGGTGAGCACCGGTGACGTCTCCGTCAGCCCGTAGCCCTCGACGATCGGCAGACCTGCGGCGTAGAAAAACTTCGCGATGGTCGGGGAGAGTGGTGCTCCGCCCGAGACGAAGAAGCGGAGCCGCCCGCCGGTGCGCGCCTTCACCTTGGCAAAGACCAGGCGGTCGGCCAGCGCTCGCTTGGCATCGAGCAGCCCCGGCCGCGGCCGCCCGGCCAGCGAGTACTCGGCCCACGCCTCCGCCGTGCGCTTGGCCCATCTAAAGATGGCCTGCTTGACGGCACTGCCCGCCATCGCGGCCTCGAGAACGCGAGCGTACATCTTTTCGTAGAGACGCGGCACCGAGAGCATGACCGTGGGACGCACCTCCACCATGTTCTGAGGCACTGTCTCGATGCTCTCGGCGTAGTTGATGGTCAGGCCAGCCAACCACAACGCGTAGTCCGCCATGCGCTCGAACGAGTGCGAGAGTGGGAGGAACGACAGGCATTCGTCCGCCGGACTCACGTCGAGGCGCGAGAGCGTGCCGACCACGTTGGTGCAGAAGTTCTTGTGGGTAAGCATGACTCCTTTGGGGTCACCCGTCGTGCCGGACGTGTAGATGAGCGTGCTGAGCGCATCGGGGTCGACGGCCAGCGACTCGGTTTGGTGAGACGGGTACTTGTCTTCCACGGCCGCACCCCGTGCTTCGAACGCAGCGAGGGTCGTGACGCCGGCACCCGTCCCATCGCCGTCGAACGCCACGATGAAGTCGAGCGCCGGGAGCTCGGCGCGGATCTCGTGCACCTTGGCGAGCTGCTCTGCCGTCGAGACGAAGATTCCCTTGGCGGCCGAGTCGCGGAGGATGTACGCGATCTGCTTGGGAGGGAGCGTCGGGTAGACGGGCACATCGGCGAGCCGGGCTGCGAGGCAGCCGTAGTCCGCAATGAGCCACTCCGGGCGATTCTCCGACAGGATCGCGACGCGATCGCCTGGGTCGAGGCCCACTTCCCGCAGCGCCAGCGCGACGGTGCGTACACGCCGTGCCACCTCAGCGTGCGTCAGAGCCTGCCAGGCCCCCCCGGTCTTGTATCGTAGTGCGGCCGGCTTATGGCCGTGACGCTCGACTCCCTCGAGGAACAGGTGGTTGAGCGTAGCTGGAGCCGTCATGGCATCCTCACTGGAAATAGACCACGAACCGAACGGGCGAGCCCGAGACAACTGATCCAGTGGCGCGGGCCGCGCCAGCTTCAACGACCACGGAATCGGCAGCCGGTTGAACCCCCGTACGCCGGAGCGTCACCGCCGTCGTTCCGTCGGACGCCGTCTGACGCGTCACCCCAGCCGAATCGGGTGCCTCCACGAGCTCCACACCCGCAGGCGAGTCGAGCACTTCGAATCGGACCGGTCGGTCACTCAGTCCCCGCGGGGTACCCGGGACGGTCGTCAGGTCGAGCAACGTGACGGAGAGCGGGGCGGAGAGCGAGTCGCCGACCGCGACGGTGTCGACTGTCGAGCCCATGGCGGCGATCGAATCGGCCGCAGCGAGCACGCGCACGGGAATCGGGTTGCTCCGGAGGTTGGCGAACTGTGCCTGGATGGTCGTCGTGTCGTCACCGATCAGGCCCACGATCTCACCCGTCGTGGAGTCGAGCGCGATGACGCCGCGAGATGTGAACTCGCGCCACGTGATCCCGTCGGTGGCCGAGTCACCGCTCTGGCTGACGGTCCACGCGTCCACGCGCGTGGTATCCTCCTCCTCGACGGTCACCGGGCCCGAGGCCGGCAGCCGTACCACGAGGGCGATGACACCTCCGGGGGCAGTGGCATCGCTGCAGCCGAGCACGAGCGCCGCCATGAGCCAGCCGCGTCTCAGGGGCCCTCCACCGCTTCGGGCGTCCCGCGCGTGATCTGATCCAGTGCGACGCGGGCGTGATCGATCCAGCGCTGTGCGTCGGGGCCGCGTGGGGGCCTGGCCAGGAACTCGCGTAAGTGACGAGCCGCGTCGGCGGGTTCACCGCGTTTCAATAGAAGGAAGGCGATCCCGTAGTGGGCACCGGCCAGCGCGGGATCCTGGGCGAGCGCGCTCTGGTAATGTCGGATCGCCTCGTCGATTTGGCCAGTTTTGGTGAAGGCGATCGCCATGTTCTGGAGGATGCGGGGATCGTCAGGGTGATCCCGCAGCGCCAGCCGATAGGACGTCAGTGCCGCGTCGTAGTCGCCCTGGCGCTCGAGCGCGAGACCCTCATTGAGGTAATCGAGACGCTGCGGCTGAATGTCTCGATCCGATCGATCTCCGAACAGCCGGCGCCACAGCTTCATCTGCGAAAACTGCCTAGCGCCACCGCGTTGCGCAACGCTCGCCTCGCGGGATACACTCCCTCCATGCGATCAGCGGGATCCGCCGGTCGGCGTGTGCTCGAGGTCGAATGGCCTCTGTTTGGCGAACTTTGTCGTGCGCTCGCGCTCCGTGTGGCTCGGTCGTACGACCCCGAGATCGTCGTGGGCATCGCTCGCGCAGGAGTCATCCCTGGGGCGGTCATCGCGTCGATTCTGCGACGGCCATTCCTCTCGGTGACCGTCTCCGAGACCGGTGAAGCGGGAGCGTCGGTGCTGGCCGGCACGGCCGATGCGCTCGGCGGCCGGCGCGTGCTCCTCGTCGATGAAACATGCGATTCCGGCGACACCTTCAAAGTGGCACTCTCGGCACTGCGTCGCCACCGTCCGGCAGACGTGAAGACGGCCGTATCCTTCAGGACCGGCGACTATGCCCCGGATTTCCACGCGATGGAAACCGAGAATCACATCATCCTTCCGTGGGATCGCCTCGTCGTCCACGATGGCGAGTTGATTACACGTCCCGACTACGCTCGCTGGCTGAGCGAGGCCTGAGTGCTCGACCGACTACTCGACGCGCTGTCACGCGCGCGAGGTGATTACGTCGAGATTCGAGCTGAGCGCACGTGGAGCACGACGGTGCAGTACCGCGGCCGGCGGTTGGAGACCGCGAGCACGAGTGACAACGAGGGCGGTGCCGTACGCGTCCTGAACCGCGGCCACGGGTGGGGCAGCGCTTCGTTCAACGACCTCGACGACCTGTCCGGCATGCTCGCTCGCGCCGACGAGCTGTCGCGCGCCATTCGCCTAGATGAGCCAATTCGACTCGCCGAGGTCCCGCCCCAACACGCCGACGTCAAACCCGATCTCGACGGCGACGTGCGCGGCGTCACGCTGCACGAGAAGAAATCTTTCCTCGAGGCCCTGAACGCCGTCATGCTCGCGGTGGACGACCGCGTGGTCGACACGCAGGCGTCGTACGGAGACGAGATCACCGAGCACTACTACGTGAACTCGGACGGCACGCAGCTGGTGGAAACTCGCCCGCAGGTGACGCTCTCCGCGCTCGCGACGGCTCGGGCGGGCGATTCGATCGAGCGCGGCCTCGAGTCGCTCGGGTTGCGGTGCGGCTGGCACGCCATGCAGAACCGCGAAGCGATGTTCCAGGCAGCGGCTGAGCGGGCGGTGCAACTCCTCGATGCGCCCACCGTCCGAGGAGGCGCGTACCCCGTGGTGCTCGATCCGCGTCTCGCCGGCGTGTTCGTGCACGAGGCGTTCGGCCATCTCTCCGAAGCCGATTTCGTCTACGAGAATCCACAGGCGCGGAAGATGATGACGCTGGGCCGACGGTTCGGTGGTGACGTGCTCACCATTGGCGACGATGGAAGTGCGGCCGGGCTTCGGGGCACCCTCCCATTCGATGATGAGGGGACACCAACGCGGAACACCGTGCTCGTCGACCGAGGGGTGCTGGTGGGCCGCCTGCACTCGCGCGAGACCGCGGCGGCGATGGGAGAGCAGCCGACAGGCAATGCACGGGCTATCTCCTATCGCCACCCCCCGATCGTCCGCATGACCAACACCTACATCGGGCCCGGGAGCGGCACCTTCGAAGACCTGATCGGCGACATCCCCCTCGGCGTGTACGCGTGCGACGCCTTTGGGGGCCAAACGTACCTGGAGAATTTCTCGTTCACCGCCGCATACGGGCGCATGATCCGAGATGGCGAGCTCGCCGAGCTCGTCAAGAACGTCGTGCTTGCAGGGAATCTCTTTCAGACGCTCGACCGCATCGAGCGCGTGGCTGCCGATTTCCAGTGGCATCAGATGGGTGGGGGCTGCGGCAAGCGCGGACAGTTTCCCCTTCCGGTCACCGAAGGCGCGCCGCACGTTCGCATCGAGGAGGCGCTGATCGGCGGCGAGCGCGCATGATCGACGATCTGCTCGCGCGGGCGGGGCGTGCCGGCGCACAGGCCGGCGACGCCATGCTGAGACACGCCGAGACAACCACACTCACCTTCGAAGCCGGCCGGCTGAAGGCCGGCACCGTCACCGCCGAGCGAGGCGTCAACCTTCGCGTTCTCGTCGACGGGCGGGTCGGAGTCGCGGGGAGTACGGCCGCCGATCCCACGGCGGTCGTCGACGCGGCGCTGGAGTCCGCTCGACTCGGCGAGACCGTCGCGCTCACCTTTCCCGAAGCGGGCCCGCTCCCGGCCGTCCGGACGGAGTCACCCGCAACGCGCGATGCGTCGCTCGACGCCCTCGAATCGATGGGACGCCAGCTGGTCGAGCGTCTTGCTGGCGAGGGCCGGCAGGTGGGCATCACCGTCGAGCGAGAGACGGGCGAGACCAGGGTCGTCAACACCACTGGGCGCGAAGCCGCGTACGCGACGACGCAGGTCGCCGTCGTCGCGGAGGTGACGCGTGTGGCCCACGACGACGTGCTGATCGTCTATGACTATCACCTCGCCGTGGATCTTCCGGCGCCGGATGAGCTCGACCGGCTCGCCGCTGACATTGCCCGACGCCTCACCGAGGCCGCTTCGGTGGTCGATCCGCCTGAGGGGGCGCTCCCGGTCGTGTTCACTCCGCACGGGCTTGCCGCTGTCCTCTTGCCGATCGAGCAAGGGCTGCATGGGAAAGCGGTGCTCCAGGGCGTGTCGCCCTTGGCCGATAAGACGGGGGAGCAGGTATTCGATCCCGCGGTGACGCTCGTCGACGACCCACTCACCGACGGAGCACCGGCCTCGCGGCCGGTGGACGACGAGGGTGTCGCTTCGCGCCGCCTGCGCCTCATCGAGGCGGGGGTGGTCCGGAGTTTCGTCTATGATCTCGAGACGGCAACACGCACGGGCTGCGCATCCACTGGACACGGGGCTCGCGGGATCTTCGGGAAGCCGCGTGCGAGCTACACGAATCTCCGGCTCGAAAGCGGGGATCGGCAGCGAGCCGATCTCCTCGCCGGCGTGCGTGACGGGCTCGTCGTGGACGAGCTCATTGGCGTCGGCCAGGGGAATGTCGCGAGCGGAGCGTTCTCGCACCCGGTGGCGCTCGCCTACCGAGTCACGAACGGCGAAGTCGTGGGGCGCGTGAAGGACGCAGCGGTGGCAGGGAACAGCTTTGAGTTGCTCGCGCGCGTCGGTGGCGTGTCGAGCGAGCAGCGATGGCTCGGCACGCGTCAACTCCCGTGGGTATTGCTCGAAGGCGTGTCTGTTTCGGCGCGGTAGTCAGCCGGTCAGCTCGAGATACGCGCCGCCCTGTACGAGGTGCTCGTAGATCTGATCGAGGGTTCCCGGCGCGCCGACGAGGAAACGACAGCGCTCGGCGTGCTGCGAGCGACACTCGACTTCCATGACGGCCACCGTCGTGCCAGATACCCGACCGAGGAAGTCGGCCAGGAGGCCGCCCATCATGAAGCAACTCGGCGACTCATAGCCTGCCGCTGAGTCGGCTTCCGGGGCGTCGGCGGCATCCACGGCCAAGACCGCCTCCGACAACTGCTCGATCTCGACCGGCCCCCATCCCGTCTCGACCAAGAAGCGCGAGAGGCTCGGCCCGAGCGATTCGGCAGGGAGATCGGCGGCGTGGGCCACGCCCGTCTCCGACCGGAGCCAGGCCTCGAACGCCGAGTGCAGCGCCTCACCGGCCGCATACCCCATCTCCTGCAGGTAGCGTGCGGCATGGTCCGGCTGCTCCGCGAAGAGCGTCTGACCGAGGTTCGTCAACGCGGGCCGGCCGAGCGCAAGCAGCGCGTGGGGGTGGATGTCCATGGCGCGGCCCAAGTTAGGTGCCGCTCCCCAGCCGGCGCAAGAGTTCCGCCTCGTCGATGACCTCGATCCCGAGTCGGGTCGCCTTTTCGAGCTTGGACCCCGGGTCGGCGCCGGCGACGAGCGCGGTCGTCTTCTTCGAGACGCTCTGCGTCACTCTGGCGCCCTGGGTCTCCAGGAGCCTCGTCGCCTCCGCGCGGGCCAGGGTGGGCAGTGTGCCGGTGATGACATACGCTGCCCCCGAGAGCTCACCACTTGCCTTCGCAGCTGGCTCGTCCATCCGCACGCCCAGCGTCTCGAGGCGTTCGAGAAGTCGCTGGTTCGTGGCGTCGTGAAAGAACCCCGCCACCGCGCGGGCGATCGTCGGGCCGATCCCGTGAATGGCGGCTAGCTCTTCCTCCTCTGCCTGCGCGAGCCGGTCCAATCGATGGAAGCGGCGCGCCAGGATCTGGGCCGCCTGCTGCCCGACGTGCGGGATCCCGAGCGCCACGAGGAGCAGTGAGAGCGGCCGCTGCTTCGACACCGCGATCGCATCGACGAGCTGGTGCGCCGATTTGGCGGCAAGGCCCTCGAGCGTCACGAGTTGTTCCGCGCGGACCTCGTAGAGGTCTGCGACGTCCTCGATGAGACCGGACTCGAGGAGTTGCGCGACGCGCTCGTAGCCCAGTCCGCGGATGTCCATACCTGCGCGCGAGGCAAAGTGGGCGATCGCTTCATGGACTCGGCCGGGGCAGGAGATGTTGGGGCAGTGCGAGGCTACTTCGTCCGGCGGTCGCTCTACGGGCGAGCCGCACCGCGGGCATGCCGAGGGCATCTGCCAACGCCGCTCATGACCGGTACGCCGGTCGCGAAGCGGACCCAGTACTTGCGGAATGACGTCGCCGGCCCGAGTCACCTCGACCCAATCTCCCTCGCGGATGTCGCGCGCCTCGATGAGATCCGCATTGTGGAGCGTCGCCGTCGACACCGTGACACCTCCGATTGCGACGGGATCGAGCACGGCGTATGGGGTGAGCGCGCCCGTGCGCCCCACGTTCACGCGGATGGCCTGGAGTCGGGTCACGGCCACTTCGGCAGCGAATTTTCGCGCCACTGCCCAGCGCGGCTCGCGGTCGCCGATCGTGCCGAGCTCCGGATGGAGACGAAGGGCGTCGACTTTGACGACCACGCCATCAGCCTCGTAGTCGAGCGTTGCAAGGAGGCGCTCGAGCTTCGCAATCTCCCTGCTTGCCGCTTCGAGGTCTTTCACGGATCGGTAGTGCGGCTCGACGGGAAGGCCCCAGTCTCGGAGTGTGGCGAGCACGTCAGACTGCCGCTCCGCGCGCAGCGTCCCACCAGGAGCTTCGACGTGGAAGCAGAACAGTCGTAGTCCGCGCCCCGCGGTGATCGTGGGGTCGAGTTGGCGCAGGCTCCCGGCTGCGGCGTTACGCGGGTTCGCAAAGCTCGGTCTGCCCTCTTTCTCGCGTCGTTGATTGAGTGCATCGAACGCACTCCGCGGCAGGTAGACTTCGCCGCGAACCTCCATGCGTGCTGGCCAGCCCGACCCGCGTAGCCGGAGCGGCAGCGCGCGAATCGTGCGGAGATTCGCCGTCACGTTCTCGCCGACGAGGCCGTTGCCCCGCGTCGCCCCCATCACGAGGCGACCTTCTTCGTACGTGAGGCTCACGGCCGCCCCATCGATCTTCACTTCGAGGCAGTACCCCGCGGCGCGCACTTCCGGCACGAGGCGGGCATTTCGGACTTCCCACGCCGAGAGCTCGTCAGCGTCCAACGCGTTGGCGAGAGAGAGCATGGGAACGAGATGCTCGTGCTTCGAGAAGGCATCGGCGGGCGGGGCGCCGATGCGGCGGGTCGGCGACTCGGGAGTCGCGAGCTCGGGATGCGCCTCCTCGAGCGCGGCCAGCTCGCGGAACAGCCGGTCGTACTCCGCGTCGGACAGCTCCGGCGCGTCGAGGACGAAGTAGGCGTAGTTGGCGCCTTCGAGAAGGCGCCTGAGCTCGGCAGCCCGGGCCGCCGGGGTGCGTCCGCCGCTCGCGTGCGCTACGGCGTGCTAGCCTCTTCGGCGATGACGCGCATGGCGACCCCGACCAGGCGGTCGAGCTCGGCAATGTTCGTGCGCGGCAGCGCTGCTTCGAGACGCGGTGCCTGCGTTGCGTTGAACACGGCGAGGAGACGCGCGAGGTACGCCACGAGAGCCGCGCGCTCTCGGTCTGCCGCAGGGCGCGTGGCACCCCCACCGCGGGCGAGGAGCCGCTCGTAGCGATGCGCGTTGCGCAACGACTTCGCGGTGAGCGAGGCGACGACCTGGACGAACTTGAGGTCGCCCTCGCTGAACGAGGGGCCGTCGCGAAACGTGCGCAGGAAAATCGCTCCGATCGC
The DNA here is from genome assembly GCA_039591795.1 of Gemmatimonadota bacterium. Lineage (GTDB taxonomy): Bacteria > Gemmatimonadota > Gemmatimonadetes > Gemmatimonadales > GWC2-71-9 > JBDHCY01. The sequence goes on from JBDHCY010000019.1 coordinate 30,482, forward strand.
CGCGCGACGCCACGTGATCGGCACCACGGTGATCGATTTCACCCGTCGGTGCTCGAACTCGTCGCGCGCGTGCGCCAGGCTCGGCTCACTCGCGGCGTCGGCGATGAAAACCGTCTGGCCCGTCCGTACGGCACGCTGCAACTCCGGGTAGCGCGCGAGGTCGACGATGAAGTTTCGGATGGCTGGGTTCTCGTACGAGGCGACCAGGCGTACCGTGTTGCCAGTGCGCTCCGCGAGGTATATGGACGCGCGGTCGAGTCCAAACGTCTCGCCGAGCTTACGTGCAATCGTCTGCAAGATGTCGGTAAAATGGAGCGAGCTGGAGATCTCTTCGAGAATCTCGATGACGGCCAAGAGATGCCGTCGCTCATGCTCGAGCTCGGTCACGCGGTCTGTGAGCCGCTGCAGGTCGTCGGTTGTCAGGTCAGGCTGGGCAGTCATGCGGAATCCCCCAGGGTGAAGCAAGATGCGGCGTTCACCTCCCGGGCGTCAAGCGGTTGCTCCCCCTCGCAGCGAGGGGTAAGTTACGCCGCGCCATGAAGGTACCGGATTTGCCACGTTCCCTACGCTTATCCCTGATCGCAGTGCTCGTGCTCGCCGTCCCGGGTGGCGTGCGGGGGCAGGAGGAACCGGTGGCTGCGCTTCCGGGGGCGGGGCGGGCGATTGACCTCGCCACGACGGCGGAGCGACGGGCTCGGCTGGCGGCTCGCGTTCAGCCGGCGGTGGTGCTCGTGCCGGCGGCCCGGCGCCGCGAACTCGAGCGGGACTACTTGCAGGACAACGACTTCAGGCAGCACAACACGTTCTTCTATCTCACAGAGATCGAGGCGCCCGAGGCGTGGTTGCTGATCGCAGCCGATCGGGGCGGCGGACAACGCGCGGCGCTATTCCTCCCGCGACGTAACCCGGCCGCGGAGCGCTGGACGGGGCTCGCGATCGGCCCCGGCGACGAGGCGTCCGTCCTGACGGGCCTTCCCACGCTCGACCTTGAGCGACTCGATTCGGCGCTGTCCGCCGAGCGACGACGTGGCCACTCGACGCTGTGGGTCCCCCTCGATCACACGACCCGGGACGATCGGCGAGTGACTGCCTTGCTCTTCGAGTCGGCTTTCGACGTGCGAAACCTCCGGCCGGTCGTGGACTCTCTTCGGCTGGTCAAAGACGCTCGTGAGCTCGAGCGGCTGCGTCGCGCTGTCGGAATCACCGTCGAGGGTCACCTCGCGGCGGCCGCCGCGTTGCAGCCCGGCATTTGGGAGTACGAGCTCGAGGCGACGATCGAAGGCACCTTCCGTCGCCTCGGCGCGGATCGTTTGGGCTTCCCGTCGATCGTCGGGAGCGGACCGAACTCGGCCGTCCTGCACTATGACGTCAACCGCCGGCGCATCGATGACGGCGACGTCGTCGTGATCGATATCGGCGCCGAGTGGGGGCAGTACACGGCTGACATCACTCGGACACTCCCAGCCGCCGGGCGATTCACGCCGCGCCAGCGGGCGCTGTACGAGCTCGTGCTCGGGGCGCAGACTGCCGCGATCGACTCCGTGCGGCCCGGCGTGACGGTCGCGCGCCTTGAGCGCATCGCGCGCGAGTACCTCAGACGGCACTCGGGCACGCTGTGCGGGTCGTCAACGTGCGATCGGTTCTTCGTGCACGGGCTCTCGCATTGGCTCGGCATGGACGTGCACGACGTGGGGCCACGCAACGTACCGCTGGCACCGGGCATGGTGCTGACGATTGAACCCGGCGTTTACCTTCCGGATGAAGGGGTGGGCATCCGAATCGAGGACGACGTCCTCGTGACCGAGAGGGGCCACGAAGTGTTGTCCGCCCAGGCCCCGCGCCGAGTTGACGAGATCGAGCGGCTCATGCGCGGCGATCAGAGGAGGAAGTGATGCACGACGACGAATGGGAGGAGACTCGCGGTCGGATCGGCGGGTTCCTCATCGGGTTGCTGGTTGGCGCGGTCGTCGGGGCCGGGGCGGCGTTGTTGCTCGCGCCCGAGAGCGGTGAGGAGACCCGGAACCGCTTGGCCCGCCTGGCCCGCGACGCGCGTTCCGAGGCGGAAGATCAGGTCGAAGAGTGGGGTGGCCAGGCCAGACGTCAGGTCGCGAGGCGGCGCAGGAAAGTGCGGCGCGCCATGCGACGGGCTGGCGAGTCGCTCGAAGACGTCCGCGACCGATTCACACCCTAACTCTGGCCTGCGAGCGTGGCGAGGTGCGCCCGGGCCTCTTCCTTGGAGGCCGGGTCCACCACGTCCGTGTCCGGCAACTCGAGAAGCCGTAGGAAATGTCGTTGGGCATCTTCGGGCCGCTCGACGGCGAGGTAGATCTTGGCCAAGTCGAGGTGGTGGTAGACGTTGGTCGGCCTGAGCTCCGTGGCCCGTTCGAGATGCCACACCGCGCTGTCCCAACTGGCTTCGTCGAACACCGCACCACCGAGAAACGCCTTCGCGAAGAATTTCGTGATACTAGGGAGGCGCATGATCTCCGCGTGCCACCGCCCAATCACGTGATGCGCGCCGTCGTGCAACGAGTCGAGCTCGAGCGCTCTGAGCGCTTCCAGCCGCACCTCCTTGGCGTACTGCACGCGCTCCTTGGGCCCTTTCGTGAGCGCAAGGCGTCCCACGGCTTGGGCCAGCATGAAGTGCCCATCGGGCGCATCGGGATTGACCGCGACCGCGATGCGGGCATAGCTATCGGCCACTGCGAACACGCTGTCGCGCGCTTGTTTCTCGTCGTCCCCCAACTGTTTGCCGATGTCCACGACCGATCGCGCAGCCTTCCACAGCGCTTCGTACGAACTGGAATCGACTGCGAGGGCCGCCTCGTAATGGGCGAGCGCCGCGGCCGGATCGAGCCGGTCGTGGGTCGAGTCGCCTCGGGCGATGTGGTCGCTCACCGAGTCGCCTCGGGCGATGCGGTCGTTCACCGTCTGCGCCGTGGCGGTCGCCGCGACCGGCAATGCGAGACACAGTATCAACCAACGCATCGGTGCCTCTCGAGAGAGGGGGGGAACAACTAATGCTCGTCGTTCCGCTGATCGAGCGCAAGCGAGACGGCGGCGCGCTGACCGCCGGAGAGTGGCAGGCGCTGATCGAAGACTACACGGCTGGCCGGGTCCCGGACTATCAAATGGCCGCTCTGCTCATGGCAGTGCGCTTCCGGGGCCTCGATCGCGCCGAGTTGGCGGCACTCACGGACGCGATGCTGGGGTCCGGCGGCCACCTCGACTTCGGGCCGTGGCCCACGCCGCGCATCGGCAAGCACTCGACCGGCGGGGTCGGGGACAAGGTCTCGTTGGTGCTCGCACCGCTCGTTGCTGCCTGTGGGGTCGCGGTGCCGATGATGTCGGGTCGTGGTCTGGGCCATACCGGAGGCACCCTCGACAAGCTCGAGGCGATCCCGGGGTTCCGCACTGCACTCACGTTGGCGGAGGCGCACGCGCAAGTGGAGCGGATCGGCGTGGCCCTCTTCAGCGCGACGGACGAAGTCGTGCCGGCCGACCGAAAGCTCTATGCCCTGCGAGACGTGACCGGGACCGTCGAGTCAGTTCCTCTCATCGCCGCGAGCATCATGTCGAAGAAACTCGCGGAGGGGCTCACGGGTCTGGTCCTGGACGTGAAGAGCGGGAGCGGCGCGACCATACCAGACTCCGAGCAGGGTCGCGAGCTCGCGCAGACCATGATTGCGCTCGGTGAGGACCGGGGTTGCCCGACCACTGCGCTCGTGACGGCGATGGACCGACCGCTCGGCCGGGCGTGTGGGACGGCGCTCGAGACCGAAGAGGCGCTGCTCGCGCTCCAGGGCGAAGGGCCCGACGACCTCATGGCCGTGACGATGGCATTGGGGGTCGAGATGCTCCTCTTGGCGAAGATCGAGTCCGATCGAGCCGCCGCAGCTCATCGACTCGATGAGGCGCTCCGTACCGGGCACGGGATGCAGAAGCTCGGCGAGGTCATTGAAGCGCAGGGGGGGAATCCGGGTATCATCGAGGATCCGGCCGCTCTTCCGCAGGCCAACGAGGTGGAGGTGTACCGGGCGACGCGGGAGGGATGGGTCGTGTCGATCGAGCCACGGGCGATCGGCCGCGCCATCGTGGCGATGGGCGGCGGACGGAACACCGTCGACGATGCCGTCGACCATTCGGTGGGGTTCGTGATTAGCGCAAAGCCCGGCGATCGAGTCGAGGCGGGCGAGCCGCTCGCGTCGATTTACGCGGCGGACGTCGACGGCGTCCAGACCGGTGCAGCCGCGATGGACATCGCGCTGACGATCGCCGACACCATTCCGGAGCCACCCTCGCCGCTCGTCTCACACCGGATCACGAGCGAGCACGTCGAGCAAGTCGGCTGAGGGCTCGCTACCCCGCTCGCGGGGCCTCGTCTTCCGGCGGCCGCGGCGCGCCCGGGCCCCAATCCTTGTCGAGCTCGTCCGGAGAGCGCGCGTCCCGGACCTCCTGCTCGGCACGCTCGAGCTCGTCATAATCCACGTCGTCGGTGCTCTCCGGCTTCGGCGGCGGGGCCTCGAGCTCGTCCGGCTTTCGCACCAGCCAGAGAAGAGCCGCGGCAAGCACGATCAGGATGATGATGAGCCACACGGCGGCCTCCGTTGGCGGGGTTGGCGCGGCCAAGCTAGGCGCGCGCAGGGAGGTGTCAAGCGGGGTGCGCTGGACACAGGGGCGCCCCGTTTCTATATCGGAATACAGCGCCCTGCTCACCGTCACGACGGAGGAGCTGCATGCGCAAAGTCCTCGCGCTGCTCGGTCTCGTAGCGCTCGTGCTGACGGGCGTGTTGGTCGTTCGGACACTGCGGTTCACTGCACCTGAATCGCAAGTCGTGCCCGCTCAACGTCTCGCACTCGATGAGCGGCAGATGGCCGAGCGGTTCGCCCAAGCGCTTCGGATCCGCACGATCTCTGACAATCGGGCGTTGGAGGAGCGGGCGCCGCACCTCACCGCCTTTCACGAGTATCTCGCCACGACGTTTCCGCTTGCGCACACCGCGCTCACTCGCGAGCCGGTCGAGGAGTTCAGTCTCCTCTACACCTGGCCGGGAATGAACCCTACGCTACCACCCGTGGTGCTCATGGGCCACTTCGACGTCGTGCCCGTGGATGAAGGGACCGACGATCGGTGGACGCACCCGCCATTCGCCGGTGTGGTGGCGGACGGGTTCATCTGGGGTCGCGGGGCGATCGACGACAAGGTGAACGTGCTCGGCATTCTCGAAGCGGTCGAGTCCCTCGTTGGCTCCGGCTTCGTTCCGGAGCGCACCGTCTATCTGGCTTTCGGGCACGACGAGGAAGTCGGAGGCGCGGGGGCTGCGGCCATCGCGCGGCTGCTCGAGGCACGTGGCGTGAACCCGCTCTACGTGCTCGACGAGGGTGGTGCGGTGTCCGAGGGGTTGGTCCAGGGCGTCTCGGGGCCGATCGCCCTGATCGGCATTGCCGAGAAGGGCTACCTGAGCCTCGAACTGGCCGTCGAATCGACCGGCGGGCATTCGTCGATACCCCCTGGGGAAACTGCGATCGGGATTCTGAGCCGTGCGATCGTCCGTCTCGAAGGGCGTCCGTTCCCACTCGGGCTCACCGATGCGACCCGCCACATGCTTCTCACGATCGGGCCCACGCTTCCCTTCGTGCAGCGGCTGGCGATGGCCAACCTCTGGCTGTTCGAGCCGCTCGTGGTTCGGGGGTTCGGAGCCGACATGAGGGGGGCGGCGATGCTGCGCACGACGACGGCTCCGACGATCCTGCGCGCTGGCACGAAGGACAACGTGCTCCCGATCCGCGCGACCGCGGTCGTGAACCTCCGGATCCTACCGGGCGATGATGTCGCTGGTGTGACCGAGTCGGTGCGCCAGACGATCGACGACTCACGTGTCACGCTCAGGGCGTTGGCGGATGCGTGGGAGCCCTCGCCGATCTCGGACCCCGAAGGCCCGGCCTATGCCGAGATCGAGCGGACGATTCACCAGATCTTCGCGGGCGCGCTCGTGGCGCCCTATCTCGTGGGTGGCGGGACCGATGCCCGCTACTACGCTGGACTGAGCTCGAACGTCTTTCGATTCACCCCGATGCGCATCGGTCGCGGCGATCTGGCACGGTTCCACGGCACCGACGAGCGGCTGTCGGTCGAGAGCTATGCCGACGCAGTACGCTTCTACGTCCAGCTCCTCGAGAATACGACCGGCATTCAGATCACCGCCGCGGGCAGTCAGTGAAGTGCGTGTGTTCGAGCGGACTATGACGCGTCCGGCGACCGTGCTCAGCGCGGGCCCGTGCACCGTTCGCTCCGCACGGCCTGACGATGCACCGTCGATCGCTCGACATGCAGACAATCGCAACGTATGGCTGCACCTTCGGGATGCCTTTCCGAACCCGTACGAGCTCGCGGACGCGAGGCGTTTCATTCGCGCGGCGGCGAAACACGATCCGGAAACTCACTTCGTGATCGAAGCCCACGGCGAGGTGATTGGCGCGATCGGATATCGTCTTCAGGATGACGTAGACCGTGCGTCGGCGGAGATTGGGTACTGGATCGCCGAAGCGTGCTGGGGGCGGGGCATGGCGACGGCGGCACTCGCGGCCGTAACGGCGTACGCGTTCGAGCGCCACCACGAACTCCACCGCATCTTTGCTGTCCCCTTTGCGGGGAACCCGGCGTCCCAGCGCGTCCTCGAGAAGGTCGGATACCGGCTCGAGGGGCGGTTACGCAACAGCGCGATCAAGGACGGGCACCTCATCGACCAGCTCCAGTACGCCGCGAGCCGCGATACCTGGCGGCCGCCGTCCGACGCGCGCTCATCATCGGGCTGACCACCCGACCGTCCCAGCCGCCGTCAGCACCGCCTCGAGCGAAACTGGGCTGGGGCCGACACCGTACGTGGAGGTGCAGCAAACCGACGCCATGCACTCGGCGATGGGCGATCACCTAGGTTGGGGAGTGTCGATGCCGTTCAGGATGCGTGCCCGTTTCGTGACCAGTCTCGCCCTCGTTGCCGCATGCTCACGTGCCGGCGCGGGCGGTGACGCGGCGCTCCCATATCGGGTCGCCATCGTGGATGTTGGCGACGTGCGAGTCATCGTCGAGGAGACGGGGGTCGTAGAGCCGGAGCGGCAGATCGTGGTGAAGTCGCCCATCTCCGGAGTGGTCGAGCGACTCGTCGCGCGCGAGGGTGACTCGGTGCGCGCCGGGCAGGTCCTCGCGCGCATCGTGCCCGACATTGCTCAGGCCAACACGTTCTCACGGATTCGCTCCGAGATCGCGACGACCGAGATCGCGCGGGACAATGCCAAGCGTGAGTTCGAGCGCGCCCAACAACTCGCTGCTTCTGGCAGCATCACGCAAGCCGATCTCGACCAGCGCCGCGCCGATTACGAGCACGCCGAGAACCAGGTGCGCGCATCGCGGGAGCAGCTGCGCCTCATCGAGCAGAGCGGGGTCACGGCGGGGGGCGCGTCGCAGTGGGCGCGCATCACCGCGCCGGCAGGTGGGGTGATCATCCTACGCGGTGTGGAAGAGGGTGAGACCGTCGTTGGCGGCACGAGTGCCTTCGGGGGAGGGACCGAGCTCTTCACCATCGCCGACCTTTCTGCCCTGCGCATCAAGGCCGCGGTCAACGAGGTGGACATCGGTAAGGTCTCGGAGGACGATCGGGTGGCGCTCAGCGTAGACGCGTTTCCTGATGACACCGTCGAAGGGACCGTGCGTCTCGTTCCGCCCGCCGCCCGGCTCGAAGGCCGGGTTCGGGTGTTCGATGTGGAGATTGCCGTCGGCGACGCCGCGGCGGCGGCCGGCATCCTCCGTCCGGGAATGACCGCGAACGTGCGGATCGCGGGGCCGACGCGCACCGCCGTCGTTCGTGTTCCCGTGCAAGCGGTGTTCATTCAAGAAGGCCAGACGCTCGTCTTCCGAGTGCGTGGCGGTGTCGCCGAGCGCGTCCCGGTCACGCTCGGGTTGAGCGATCTGTCGTCGGTCGAAGTCATCGACGGTGTGCAGGAGGGTGACACCGTCGCCGTCGAAGATCCGCTTGCCGCCGCGGAGCGGGCAGGCACCCGCCGCTAGTGCCTCCCCTGATCCACGCCCGGGGTCTCGCCAAGACATACCGGCTCGGACGGGTCGACGTGGCAGCGTTGCGCGGTGTCGATACCGATGTCGAGGCGGGAGAGTTTGTGGCGATCATCGGCCCGTCGGGATCGGGCAAGAGCACCCTGATGCACATCCTCGGCTGTCTCGACTCGCCCAGCGCCGGTGCATACGAACTCGATGGAGAGGACGTGAGCGCGTTGCGGGGCCGGCACCTCGCCCGTGTGCGCAACCGGAAAGTGGGCTTCGTCTTCCAGACGTTCAATCTGATGCCGCGTCTCTCGGTGGAAGAAAACGTCGCCCTGCCGCTGAAGCACCGGGGCGGCATATCGCGAGCGGATCGCAAAGCTCGGGCGCGGGCGCTCCTCGAGCGGCTCGGCCTTGCGGAGCGGCTCAGGCATCGGCCCGACGAGCTTTCGGGCGGCGAACGGCAACGAGTGGCCATCGCACGCGCTCTGGTCGGCACGCCGGCCATCCTGATGGCCGACGAACCGACAGGCAACCTCGACTCGCACTCGGGGGCCGAGGTGCTCGCGACGTTCGAGGAGCTGCATTCGGGGGGGCACACGATCCTGCTCGTCACCCACGACCCGAACGTGGCAGCGAGAGCCCAACGCACCGTCGAGTTGAGTGACGGGAGGGTCGTGTGACGCTCTTCGAGTCGATCGTCACCGGACTCGATGAAGCGCGTCGACACTGGGGTCGCACCCTGCTCTCGCTCCTCGGCCTCGTCCTCGGCACGGGGAGCATCGTGGCCGTGCTCGCGCTGTTCGGTGGCCAGACGGCGCTGACCGAGACGTACATCAACGAGGTGGGCGGGGCCGGTACGCTGATCGTCTCGAACCGCGACCAGTCGGCGGATCCGACACCGCGCGAACTCGCGGCCGACTGGCTCACCTACCGTGATGCCGCATTCCTCAAGGAGCGGGCGACATCGCTCGCGCTCGTGAGCGCGGGATGGGCGCAAAGCCTCACCTACCGGGTTGATGATCTGAGCTTCCGAGGGCAAGTGATCGGGACGGTGCCGGATTACGCAAAGATCAACGATATCCGTCCGATGGCTGGCCGCTTCTTGTCCGATCTGGATGTCGAGCGCAAGAATCGCGTGGCCGTTCTCGGTTGGAAGTTTGCCGATTCGCTCTTCGGGGCTGTAGAGCGTGCGGTGGGTGGCGTCGTGCACCTCGACGGCGTGCGCTACGTCGTCGTCGGGGTCATGGAGCGTGAAGAGCTCTACTTCGCGGCGTGGAGTGGCAACGCGCTGCGGTACCGGAACGAACGGGGTTACATCCCCATCACGACGGCCATCGCTCAGTACAGTGCCAACGACGGCGACGCGATCTCGTTCCTCACGCTCAAGGCGAGATCCGGTGTGCGGCCGCGAACGGCGGAGCAGCAGGTTCGTGCTCTGCTCTATGCGCGGCACGGCTTCGAGAACTTCGACATCCGCGGTGCCGGCACCGGCGACAACGATCAAGAGTTCTTCCTGCTCTTCAATTTCATCTTTCTCGTCGTGGGCGTCGTCTCGCTGTTCACGGGCGGTATCGTGATCGCGAACATCCTCCTGGCTTCGGTCGTCGAGCGGGTTCGCGAGTTCGGAACGCGGATGGCGCTCGGAGCAACGCCGCTGGGTGTTTTTGTACACGTGCTCGCCGAAGTCTTGGTGGTCACCGTCCTCGGAGGTGTTGCGGGGCTCGGGCTCGGCATGGCACTGACGGGGGTCGTTGGGCACTTCATGCAGATGCCGGCTGTGGTGAGCCCCTTCGTGGGCAGCATCGCGATCACGACCGCACTCGGGGTGGGACTCCTCGCAGGGATTTATCCGGCACTCAGGGCGTCACGACTCTCGCCGGTGGAGGCGCTACGCTATGGGTAGGCTGCGCGCTGCTCTGTGGTCGGGCGCGGAGCTCGTCGAGGACGCGATCCGCGAGATTGGGGCACACCCGCTCCGCTCGTTGCTCACCCTCTCCGGCATCGTCTTCGGAGCGGCATCACTCGTCTCGATGACATCGCTCGCCGTCGCGATGCGTGATATGGCCTACCGAGATCTCATCGCCATCGGGTTCCCGAGGAGCTTTGCGCTCACCGATGTCGGGCCCCGGTCCGACGCGCGCCGAGCCATCGAGGTCCGACACCCAGGGCTGCGCCTCGATGATCTCGTCGCCCTCCAGAGTGTGCCGCACGTCGAGTCAGTGCACGGTCGCAATTTCGGCCGGAGCTATCTCGTGGTCGGACCGGCTGATCGTCGCGACGTGCGTGTCGAGGGAGTGGACGCTGGATATCTGGAGCTCAGGCAGTTCGAGATCGCCGACGGTCGAAGCCTGAGTGCGCTGGAGATCGACGGCGCCGCACGGGTCGCCGTCGTGGGCGAGGAGCTGGCTCGGGCCTTCTTCGCAGGCGCGAATCCAATCGGACGCACGATCTCGATCGAAGGTGTGCGCTTCCACGTGATCGGAGTGGTGGTCCCACGGCGCTTCGAGATCGCGCCGATCGATTTCGATTTCGTCGCGCGGCGAGTCTATATACCGTACACCTACTTCACGCGCTACGAACGGGGTGAGGGCCGAGTCAATCAGGCCCTCGTTACCGTTTCCGACACGGCTCGGCTCGGCGAGGCTCTGGGAACGGCGGTCGCCCTGCTCAAGCAGCGGCACGCCGGCGTCGAGGATTTCCGGATCGACAACGAGGCAGCTGAAGTACTCGAGGATCTCGCCATGGCGGACAGTATCCTCGGTGGCTGGACCGGCGTCATGTATGCCATCGCGGGGGTGACGCTCGTGGTCGGTGGGATCGGTCTCTTCAGCGTGCTGTTGATCTCCGTGCGCGAACGCGTCCGCGAAATCGGGATTCGCAAAGCGCTCGGTGCCGACGACGGGGAGATCCTCCGGCTGTTCTTGGTCGAGTCGCTGACGCTCGCGTTCCTCGGCGCCTTCGTGGGCATCGGGGGCGGCGCCGCACTGGTTGCTGTGACTGAGGCTATCAGCCGACAGTTCGGCAAGGATTTCAGCATCGCGATCCAACTGCCCGGGGTGCTCCTTGCCATCGTCTTCGCACTGCTCGTGGGGCTCATCTTCGGCTGGTACCCGGCTCGCCGCGCTGCCAAGCTCGAGCCGGTGGAGGCGATGGCGAGCGCCTAGCGAGCCGGCAGCTGAAGTGCCTCCGAGATCTCCCCGATCACCCGGTTCAGGTACCGGTTCGACTGTCCGGGGCTCGGACCCAATCGGACGACGACCATGTCGTGGGATGGGATGATCACGGTGTTCTGTCCCATGAAGCCGGCTGCCCAGAACGCATCTTCCGGCACGCGGGGCATTGCACCGCCGCGGTTCAGCCAGAACAGTCCCCCGTACCCCCCGCGCGGATCGGACGGCGCCGGTGTGGAGACGAACTCGACCCACCGCTCCGGGAGAATCCGCTCACCCTCCCACACGCCGTCCCAGAGATGCAGCAGGCCAAATCGGACCCAGTCGTACGCGCTGGCGAAATCGTAGCCGGTCATGATGAAGTTGCCGTAGGTGTCGGTCTCCAGCACGACATCCCGCATGCCGATCTTGTCGAACAGCGCGCGTTGCGGAAAGGTCAGGTAATCCTCGCCGCGCGCCTCGACCGTTTGGCGAACGATCCGGCCGAGGGTCAGCGGATCGCTGTTGCGGTACCGAAACTGGGTGTTCGGCGGGAGGTCCATCGGCTGATTGATTGCATGTTCGAAAACGTCGATCGCGTCGAAATAGATGAGAAAGTGTTCGTTGTGTCGGGTGTACGAGCGAGGGCTGGCTACTCCTAGATTGAGGAAGTCGAGACCGCTGCTCATGTGGAGGAGATCTCGCACGGCGATGTCGCGGCGCGGATCGGACGGGTCGCGGTGCCATTCGGCGACAGGGGCCGGCTGGTCGAGCGTGAGCGCACCCTGCTGCACCAGTACGCCCACGAGCGCCGCCGTGATGCTCTTTCCTTGCGACCAGCTGATCTGCGGGGTGTGGCTCGTGAACCCCGCCGCATACCGCTCGGCAACGATCTTTCCCTGGTAGACGACGACGAGTGCACGAGTGTTCTGTCCGGCCTCGTCCATCGCCCAGTCGAGCGTTGCTTCGAGTGCCGTCACATTCGCTTCCGGCGGTAGCGCACCCCGGGCGCCGCGATCGCCGGTGGGCCACTCCTGCGTGGCGGGGTCGGGTAGCGTGGAGGGGACGTCGACCGGAGCGAAGTGGATTGCGTCGGAGCCACGCGCGAGGATCGTGCAGCCTTGGTCGCCGTGATAGCGTGCCGTGCGGGGGGCAACTCCTGGCGCGCTCACCGTCACGCTCTTCGATTGGGCGTCGACCGCGTAGCGGAACTCCTCTTCCCAGCGGAAGGCGGGGAACGGAGCGATGTCTTGAGCGACGACCTCCGCCGGTTCACGCCGGTGGTCCCGGCCCACGACGAAGAGACCTGAGCAGAGATGATGCGCACCCCATGCGGCGGCGTGGTCACGCTCCTCGGTCGAACGTCCCTCGGTCTGTGCCCGGCCCGCCGCTGCAGCGAGGGCGAGCGCACAGAGAGTGAGCGCGAGACGGAGGGACGGACGTCCGTTTCGGCTTCGCACGAGGTGGCTCATTGCTCGACGGGCTCGATGATGCCGAGCGGCTCGCGCTCCTCCCAACGCCCTCGGGTGAAGTCGGGGACGTCGACGGCCCGGCCTCGATCGGCGATCGAGCGCTCCGATAGGCCGGAGATTGCGCTCCAGGCAGCGCCGTCGTACACGTCCTGATCGGTAGGCGTCCCGTCGCGCAGACATTGCACCAGGCGGAAGTCCTCGATGTAATCCATGCCGCCGTGCCCCGCTCCCTGTGAACGCTCTTCGAGCGCCGTCCAGACCGGGTGATCGAACTCATCGCGGTAGGCCTCGAGGTCCTCCCACCGGTGAGGGGGACTCCTCCCTTCGATGTGAATCTGCTGGTCCGGGTATCTCTGGACGAGACCCTTGGTGCCCTGCACGATCAGCTTGCGGCTGTACGGTCTGGGTGAATCGGTGTCGTGGACCACCAGGATGGTCTGCCCCATCACGGTTCGGATGAGCGTGCTCACCACGTCGCCGAGTGCGTAGCGCTGTCGGGCCTCCGGGCTGTCGGGCCCGTAGTGCTCGGCAGCCCAGCCGTTCAAACCGCGGGAGTTCGAGCTCATGGAGACGAGGTAGTCGAAGCGGTTCCCTCGATTGACGCTCATGTACTGCGCGACCGGGCCGAGACCATGGGTTGGGTAGAGGTCACCGTTCCGGTGGATCGAGTGCTTGACACGCCACCGACCCTCGTAGAAATCGGTGAGCTTGAGCTCGCGGAGGTCGTGGAGGTAGCCGCACTCCGCGTGTAGAAGCTCGCCCAGTAGTCCCTTCCGCACCATGTTGAGAATCATCATTTCCGCGCGGCCGTAGCAGACGTTTTCCATCATGACGCAGTGCCGGCCGGTCCGCTCGGCCGTCTCGACGAGCTGCCAACACTCTTCGATGGTGACGGCCATGGGCACCTCGGTTGCGGCATGTTTGCCGTGCTCCATCGCTGCCACGCAAACCGGGGCGTGCCACTCCCAAGGCGTCGCCGTGAAGACGAGATCGAGGTCTTCGGACTCGCAGAGTCGTCGAAAATCGTCTGGCCCGCGGGAGTATCCTCGAGGGGTGGGATGGCCAGCCTCGGCGACGCGCTGCTGCAGCTTGGCCACCTTCTCCGGCACCAGATCGCAAATGGCTTTGATCTCGACCTGCTCGATCCGGAGGAAGTTCTCGACGTGACTCGAGCCTTGGTGGCCCACGCCGACGAAGCCCACTCGCACCGTGTCGAGGGGAGTGCGAGCGGGGGCTGGCGTGGTCGCCGCCGGGCGAGCGGCAAGCCGCTGAGCCCCCAATGCGACGCCCATTCCGGACGCGGCGGCGGCTCGAAGAAACTCTCTGCGGTCTTGGCCATGCGTCATGATGTCCTCCTCGTTCGCGGCTCCCGGAGAGACGGCTGCCACCAGGTATGCCTTGCGAGAGGCTTCCGGGTACGTCATTCTACAACGGAGGCACTACGCTTGTGACCCCTGGGCGCGAAACCTGCCGGCGCTGCCAGGCGCCGTTCGTGAAGGACGCGCGCTACTGCCATGCGTGCGGAGAGCCCGTGGCGTCGGCGTCATCCGGAGAGTTCACCCTCTACGATCTCGATCGATTCTTCACCTACGCCCTCGACATGCTCTGCATCGCGGGCACGGACGGGTTTTTCAAGCGCGTCAACCCAGCGTTCCAGCGCGTCCTGGGATGGTCGGGAGACGAGCTGCTCGACAAGCCATTCGTGGAGTTGATTCACCCGGAGGATCGTGGCGACACGTTGGCAGAGGTGGGGCGGCTCGCGACCGGCGTGCCGACGCTGTCGTTCGAGAACCGGTATCGCTGCAAGGACGGCAGCTACAAACATCTGCATTGGACGTCCTACCCTGAGTTGGGCACCGGGCTCCTCTATGCCGTAGCACGTGATGTGACCGAATGGCGGCGACGGGAGACCCGCGTCGACGGGCTCACGGGTTTGGTGTCGCGACGGGTGTTCGAAGAGACGCTGCCGATCGAGTGGAGGCGTGCGCGCCGGCACGGGGTTCCGCTCGCGGTGGCGCTGGTCGATCTCGACCACTTCCGCGACTACAACGCGCGCTACGGACACCACGCTGGCGACGAGTGTCTGCGGGGTGTGGCCACGTTGCTCGGGGATTATGCACGGCGGGCCGGCGATTTGGTGGCGCGGTACGGCGGGGGCGAGTTCGCCTTGATCTTCCATGGCGGTGTCGAGTCGGACGATGCGCTCTCTCTCGCGCAAGCGATCCGCCACGATGTGCAGGCTCTGAGCATTCCGCACGAAGGCAGCTCGGCCGACGGGCGGCTCAGCGTGAGCATCGGTATCGTGACGCAACTGCCAGGTGAGGATCACGACCATGCGGACCTGCTCGCGGCGGCCCAAGCGGCTCTCGGAGAGGCGAAGCGCCAGGGCCGAAATCGCGTCGCCGCGGGCTAGCGCCCACCTCACTTGACTTCGACTGCCGGAACATCCACGCTCCTCAAGACCCGATCGCTGCGATCGCCTGATCTCGGAACAAGGACACCCCCCATGACTGTTAGGCTCTTCGAATTGGCGCGGAGCGGCGCCATCGTGCTGGTGCTCTGGTCCGGCCTCGCGCTCGCCGCTCCAGCACAACAAGCGGCGACGACGCCTCGCGAGGAGTTCGGCTTCGCGATCGGCGATGACTACCATCTCGCCACGTATTCGCAGCTCGCAACCTACTGGAGCAAGCTCGCCAAGCAGTCAGCGAGGATGGTCCTCGACACGATCGGCATGACGGCCGAGGGGCGCCCCCAGCTGATGGCGATTCTCACCTCGCCAGAGAACCACAGGCAGCTCGGGCGCTACCGTGAAATTGCGCGCCGACTCGCTCGCACCGAAGGGCTGAGCGAGGAAGAGGCCCGGAGACTGGCCGCCGAGGGGAAGGCCGTCGTGTGGATCGACGGAGGGCTGCATGCCACCGAGGTCCTGGGAGCTCATCAGCTCATGGAGTTGGTCTACCAGATGGTGAGCCGCGACGACGCGGAGACGCAGCGATTCCTGGACGACGTGATTGTCCTCGCAGCCCACGCGAATCCCGACGGGATGGAGCTCGTCTCGAACTGGTACATGCGCGAGTCCGATCCCACCAAGCGATCGACCAGCGGCGTGCCGCGTCTGTACCAAAAGTACATCGGTCATGACAACAACCGCGACTTCTATATGGCGACGCAGCCCGAGACGGAGAACATGGCCCGCGTCATGTACCGTGAGTGGTTCCCGCAAATCGTCTACAATCACCACCAGACGGGGCCGTCGGGGTTGCCATGCACGGCCGCTTCGTCGCCGAGGGGAAGCCTGGCTCGACCATGCGGTCGGGGGCGAGCTACTCCACTTGGTGGAACGGCGGGCTCCGCACGACGGGCTATTTCCACAACCAGATCGGGCTCTTGAC
>JBDHCY010000020.1:0-27456 GCA_039591795.1 Gemmatimonadota bacterium
GATCGACTGTGCGGCCAGAATGCCGACCGCTTCGCCAAGGTCGACCATCAGCATGGTGGCGAGGTTCCGGCCGTAACACATCCGGCAGACGCCCCGCCGCGCCTCGCAGGTGAGCACCGACCGAATCCTCACGGCCTCGATGCCGGCATCGTCGATTGCGGCGGCGGTGTCTTCGTTAATGAGCTGTCCGGCGGCCACGAGCAGCTTGGCGTCGCCGTGCGCGTCGAGCTCGTGGGGATCATACACTTCGTCCCCGGCGACATTCCCCACGATGCGCTCGCGGAGCGGCTCGATGATGTCTTCGCCCTCCTTCAGCGCACCGATCTCGAGCCCCAAGATGGTGCCACAGTCCTCTTCAGTGACTGTGACGTCTTGTGCGACGTCGACGAGTCGCCGTGTGAGGTACCCGGCATCGGCCGTTTTGAGCGCCGTGTCGGCCAGACCCTTCCGTGCACCGTGTGTCGAGATGAAGTACTCGAGCACGGTCAGCCCTTCGCGGAAGTTCGACTTGATCGGACTCTCAATGATCTCGCCGATGCCGCCGGTCAGTTTCTTTTGCGGCTTCGCCATGAGCCCGCGCATTCCGGCGAGCTGGCGGATCTGGTCGCGGCTTCCGCGGCTTCCCGAGTCGAACATCATGAACACCGGATTGAAGCCGCCACGCGAGTGGCGCATCGCGCCCACCATGGCATCTGCGATGTCGTTGTTCGCGTGGGTCCAGGCGTCGATCACCTTGTTGTATCGCTCACCAAAGGTGATCTGGCCCGTCTGGTAGGCACGCTGGAAGCGATCGACCCGCTGGGTGGCCTCGTTGAGAATCTCGGATTTTGCGTGCGGGATCTCGAGATCTTCCAAGCCAATCGAGACGCCGCCTGTGGTCGCGTAACGGAAACCGGACTCCTTGAGCTGGTCCAGAAACTGGACCGACTCCGACAGACCCGCCCGGCGGTAGCTCTCGAACACGAGCTCGGAGAGCGCACGCTTTCGCATGACCTCGTTTCGGAAGCCCAACTCAGCGCGTACGGCTGGAGGGAGAATGCTGTTGAACAGCACCCGACCCGCGGTGGTGGCGATCCATCGCGCCTCGTCGGTGGCGCCGGCCGGCGGATCGTACCAGAAATGAAGTGGTGTATGGTACTGCAACCGCCCGGTCGCCAGGCCCACCTCGACTTCCGACATGGAACCCGCTCGCGGGGCGTCCTGCAGTCGAGCCTCGAAGTCGGCCGGTGCCTTCGTAAGGAAGTAGCAGCCGAGCACCATGTCCTGGCTGGGCTCCGCCACGGGCCGGCCGTCGGACGGCTTGAGAACGTTGTTCGATGACACCATGAGCACGCGAGCTTCGAGCTGCGCCTCGAACGAGAGCGGCACGTGCACGGCCATCTGATCGCCGTCGAAGTCGGCGTTGAACGCCGCACAGACGAGCGGGTGGATGCGGATTGCTTTCCCCTCGACGAGCACCGGCTCGAACGCCTGAATGCCGAGTCGGTGTAGTGTGGGCGCGCGATTCAGCAGCACGGGGTGATCCTGAATGATCTCTTCGAGGATCTCGTAGACTTCCTCACCCGCTTTCTCGACGATCTTCTTGGCCCGCTTGACCGTCTCGGCGATGCCCTTCTCCACGAGCTTGTGAATGATGAACGGCTTGAAGAGCTCGACCGCCATCGCCTTCGGGAGTCCACATTGGTGGAGATGGAGCTCCGGCCCCACCACGATCACGGACCGGCCCGAGTAGTCCACGCGCTTCCCCAGCAGGTTCTGGCGGAACCGCCCCTGCTTGCCCTTGAGCATGTCGGACAGCGACTTCAGGGGTCGCTTGCCGCGCCCTCGAATCGCCTTGGCCCGTCGGCCGTTGTCGAACAAGGCATCCACCGCCTCCTGCAGCATCCGTTTCTCATTGCGCAGGATGACGTCCGGCGCCCGGTGCTGAATCAGCTTCTGGAGCCGATTGTTTCGATTGATGACACGCCGATACAGGTCGTTGAGGTCGCTCGTCGCGAACCGACCACCGTCGAGCGGTACGAGCGGCCGAAGATCCGGGGGGATCACCGGGACCACGTCGAGAATCATCCATGCCGGATCGTTCCGCTCGTCGTCGACCGCGCCCGAGGTCCGGAACGCGTCCACGATCTTGAGTCGCTTGAGCATCTGCTTCTTGCGGTGCTGGCTTGTTTCCGTCTGCACCCCCTCACGAAGCTCCTTCGCGACCTTGTCGACGTCGAGCCGATCGAGCAGTTGGCGCACGGCCCCCGCTCCGATGTCGGCCCGAAAGGCGCCGTCGCCGTCGTCCTTGGCCTTGCGCTTGAGCTCCAAGAACTCGTCTTCGTCGAGCAGCTGCTTCTCTTGGACCTCCTGCTTCCCAGGATCGATGACCACATAGTTCGTGTAGTAGACGATCCGCTCGAGGTCACGCAGCGTGATGTTCAGCAAGTTTCCGAGCGGCGACGGGAGCGTCTTGAAGAACCAGAGGTGCGCGACCGGCACGGCCAGCTCGATGTGGCCCATGCGCTCCCGCCGCACCTTGGAGAGCGTGACTTCCACCCCGCAGCGATCGCAGATCACGCCCCGATAGCGGATCCGCTTGTACTTGCCGCAGTGGCACTCCCAGTCCTTGACTGGGCCGAAGATCCGCTCGCAGAAGAGCCCATCTCGCTCCGGCTTGAATGACCGGTAGTTGATCGTTTCGGGCTTGGTCACTTCACCCCACGACCACCACGTCCGCTGCCCCTGGAGCTCCAAGCGCTCGCGTTCTTTCGTATCGCGAGGGCCACGGATCTCTTGTGGTGAGGCGATCCGGATGCGGATGTAGTCGAAGCTCGAGCTCCTCGGCTCGCGCGCGCTGCGAAAATCGATCATCGGAACGTTCCCCTCGTCAGTCGTCCATGTCCTCGGTGGTCCCGAGCGTCACCTTCAGGCCCAGCGCTTGGAGCTCTTTCACGAGCACGTTGAACGACTCTGGGATGCCTGGCTCAGGCAGATTCTGCCCCTTCACGATGGCTTCGTACACGCGACTCCGTCCGCTCACGTCATCTGATTTGACGGTGAGCATCTCCTGCAGTGTGTGCGCCGCACCATACGCCTCGAGCGCCCACACCTCCATTTCGCCGAACCGCTGGCCGCCGAATTGTGCCTTGCCTGCCAGCGGTTGTTGCGTGACGAGCGAATAGGGTCCGATGGAGCGTGCGTGAATCTTGTCGTCCACGAGATGGGAGAGCTTCATCATGTAGATCCGCCCCACCGTTATCTCGCTCTGAAACGGCTCTCCGGTTCGGCCGTCGCGCAAGCGACACTTCCCCGCGGGCGTCAAGCCGGCCAATCGGAGGATCGTATCCGCCGCGGCGTCCACGTCGGCTTCGCTCTTCGGCCCCAGGATTCGTGCGAGGGACTCGTGCCCGGCGGCTATCAGCATATCGGCCGCCTTCGAATGCGTCGCTTTATCGATTTCGCGGACTCCGGCGCGCGCATCCTCCTGCGTCGTCGGACCGTCCTCACTCAGCGCCCAGGCCTGGTGGGACTCGTGTTCGAGGCGACGCTGCTCACGCTCACGCTCGGCGATCTCCTTCGCCGCCGACTCGAGAAAGTCGCGCACCCCATGGAAGAGGTCGCGTGACGTTTGCGAGACCGCGCGCCCCCCCAGAACCGACATGCCGATCGTCACGACATCGCGCCGGTCTCCGTTGGTACGCGGCAGACGCCGCAAGTCTGCTTGCACCGCGCGCAACTCGGAGGCCGACGGCTCGGGAGGCCGGGCCGAGAGTCCGAGCGTTCCCGCCGCCCACCCGAGTCCAGCGAGGCGCAGTAGGAGTCCGATCTCCGCCTCGTCGGCGCCTTGGAAGACAGGTGTCTTGGCTTCGAACCCGAGAATCGAGGCCGCCCAGCCAAGGTGCGTCTCGAGAATCTGCCCCACGTTCATGCGGGAGGGCACGCCCAGCGGATTCAACACGATGTCGACCGGCCCGCCGTCGGGCAGGAACGGCATGTCCTCTTCCGGCACGATACGGGCAACGATCCCCTTGTTTCCATGTCGGCCGGCGACCTTGTCGCCCAGCGCGATCTTGCGCTTCTCGGCGACGTACACCTTCACCAACTGAATCACGCCGGGTGGGAGCTCGTCCGGCTGGAGGATCTTGTCAATCTGATCCTCCGCCTTCTCTTCGAGCTTGGCCCGCTCGGCCTGCGCCACTTCGAGGGCGGCGCGCAGTCGTTCGTTCACTCCCTTGGCACCGACCCGCAGGGTCTTGAGGTCCACCTCGGCGAAGTCCACGCCGGCGAGCGACTCACCTGTGAGCTTGGTGCCGGACGCCAGGTACTCCTCGACGGTCCCGTGCTTCAGCATGAGGCCAACCTCCTCGCCCTCGAGGAGATCGCGGAGCTCGGCGAAGAGCGCCTCCGACACACGGCCCTTCTCATCGGCCTCGAGGCGACGCACCTCGCCGATTCGCTCGCCGCGGTCCTTTTCGACTACCTGGTCTTCCACGCGAGAGAAGATCTTCACGTCGATGACTACACCCTCCATGCCAGGTGGCACTTTGAGCGACGAGTCTTTGACGTCTTTGGCCTTCTCTCCGAAGATCGCCGTCAGCAGCTTCTCCTCCGGCGACAGCTCGGTCTCGCCTTTTGGAGTGATCTTTCCGACGAGGATATCGCCTGCCTTCACGTGAGCCCCGATGCGGACGATGCCCCGTTCGTCGAGGTCGACGAGGGCCTCTTCCGCGACGTTCGGGATCTCGCGCGTGATCTCCTCCTGACCGCGCTTGGTATCCCGCACGTGCAGCTCGAGCTCCTGGATATGGATGGACGAGTACGTATCCTCTTTGACGAGACGCTCTGAGATGACGATGGCGTCTTCGAAGTTGTGCCCGTACCACGGCATGAAGGCGACCGTCACGTTCCGGCCGAGCGCAAGCTCGCCGCGGTCGGTGCCGGCACCGTCCGCGATGATCTCGCCCTGCGCAACGCGGGCACCGATTTGCACCAACGGGCGCTGATTGATTGCGGTGTCCTGATTGGTCCGCCAGAACTTCTTCAGTCGGTACCGGTCGTGCTGCGTGAGGCGGGCGAGCGGCTGATCACCAGTGTGGCGCTGTTCGCTGCTCGCATCGATGACGATTTCGTCGGCGCTCACGCGCGTGACGACACCGGCCCGGCGGGTCACCACGACCGCGCCGGAGTCCACGGCAACCGTGCCCTCGAGCCCGGTGCCCACCAGCGGCGCCTCGGGGAAGATCAACGGGACCGATTGGCGCTGCATGTTCGACCCCATCAGGGCGCGGTTGGCATCGTCGTGCTCGAGGAATGGAACGAGCGCGGCAGCGATCGAGACCAACTGTTCGGGCGCGACGTCCATGTACGAGATCCGCGCCGGGGGAAGGAGCGGATAATCGTCGCGACGGCGGCACAGCACGAGGTCGGCGGCGAAGGTCCCGTCGGGGTTGAGTGGAGCATTCGCCTGCGCGATCGCCACCTGGCCTTCGTCTTCTTCCGCGGCCGACAGCCAACGGATCTCCGCCCCCACCTTTCCGTTTCGGACCACGCGGTAGGGCGTCTCGACGAACCCGAGCGGGTTGACGCGTGCGTAGGTCGAGAGGCTCGTGATCAGGCCGATGTTCGGCCCCTCCGGTGTTTCGATTGGGCACATGCGCCCGTACTGCGAGTAATGCACGTCACGCACTTCAAACCCGGCCCGCTCCCGCGTGAGGCCACCTGGCCCGAGCGCGCTGAGCCGCCGCTTGTGTGTCAGCTCGGCGAGCGGATTGGTCTGATCCATGAACTGCGACAGCTGCGACGAACCGAAGAACGCCTGGATGACTGCGCTCACGGTTCGCGCGTTCACCAAGTCGTCCAGTGAGATCTTCTCCGGATCGCTGTTGATGCTCATCCGTTCCTTGATGAGCCGAGCCATCCGCGAGAGCCCCACCGAGAATTGATTGGCGATCAACTCCCCCACGGAGCGGACCCGCCGGTTCCCCAAGTGGTCGATATCGTCCGTATGTCCGCGCCCCTCTTGCAGCTGGATGAGGTAGCGCATGATCTCGACGAAATCATCGCGTGTGAGCACGGTGTAGTCGGCCGGCGAGCCGGTCTTGAGGCGCTGATTGATCTTGTAGCGCCCCACCCGCCCGAGGTCGTAACGCTTGGGGTGAAAGAAGAGCCGCTCGAGCGCGGTGCGCGCCGTCTCGACGTTCGGAGCCTCTCCCGGCCGCAGAAGCGTGTAGATCTGCTTGAGCGCTTCCTCTTCGGAATGCGTGGGGTCCTTCGCCAGCGTGTTCTTGATGAGCGGGGACTCGACCCGTCCAGGCGGGAGGAGCACCGGCACCTGGCGTAGCCCAGCCTTGAGGAGCTTCTTCCGGAGCGCCTCGGTCAGGTCCTTGCCGCGAGGCGCGAGGACCTCGCCGGTCTCCGGATCGACGACATCGAGCGCCAGCATGTGCGTCGACCGCACGGCACTCGTCGCCGTTGGCTGTTCGTCTTCCCACAGATCGAGCTGGTAGTAGCCGGCAAACACCACAACGCGCCCCACGCCCTTCGCGCGGAGCGTGTCGTACAGCTCCGTCGTCAGCTCTTCGGCGACCTGGCCAAGCGGCTCGCCGTTTGCATCTTCCGGGTCGGGCACCTCCTCGGCCAGGAGCGCGCCGATCACCTCTCGCCGCTGCCCTCGGCTCTCGATCTTCTGCGTGAGGTCGAGCGCCTTCGTGGTATAGAAGAGCTGAAGCACGTCGGCATTGGTGCCGAATCCGAAGGCCCGGAGGAGGGCCGTTGCCGGAAACTTCTTCTTCTTGTCGATATGCACGTAGGCCACATCGTGGATATCCACGGTGAACTCGACCCACGATCCCCGGAATGGGATGATCCGCGCGGAGAACAGGCGCTGACCGTTCGGGTGCGTCGTCTCTTCGAAGACGACGCCGGGCGAGCGATGCAGCTGTGACACCACGACGCGCTCCGCCCCATTGATGACGAAGGTGCCGAGCGGCGTCAGGATTGGCAGCTCGCCGAGATACACCTCCTTCTCGATGATGTTCTTGGGGCGCTTCTGCTTCGTGCCGGGCACCTCCTCGAGGATCACGAGCCGTAACTTGGCCTTGAGCGGAGCCGAGTACGTCATGTCGCGTTCAATGCACTCCTCGACGGCGTACTTCGGCTCACCGAGGGCAAAGCCCACGAATTCGAGCTGGTAGTTCCCGTTGACGTCGGTGATCGGGAAGAGGTCGCGGAACACGCGCTCGAGGCTCACGTCGGCACGGGCGCGATCGTCGCCGTCCGGCTCGAGCAAAGCGCGGAACGCCTCTGTCTGGATGTCGAGGAGATGCGGCATCGGCATCCCCTGCTCCAGCTTGGCGAACGAGATAATCGGAAGCTGTGTCGTGGTCGTCATGCCCCATCCCATGAGACGCAAAATGCCAAGACCGCCCCTACCCACCCAGAGGGTAGGAGCGTCCGGCTGGACTCAGTCGAGTTATTGAAGAACGTGGCGTCTATTCGCATGTCGTCCGCTGAAGTAAAGGGTTCGGGCTTCCACTGCCGCGACACCCTACTTCAGCTCGACGACCGCTCCTTGCTCCTCGAGCTTCTTCACGATCTCCTCGGCCTCCTGCTTGGTGACGTCTTCCTTCACGGCTCCAGGGGCCTTGTCGACGAGCTCCTTCGCCTCCTTGAGCCCGAGCGACGTCACCTCACGGACGACCTTGATGACCTGGATCTTCTTCCCACCGACTTCCTTCAAAACGACCGACCAGGACGTCTGCTCCTCGGCGGCCGGCTCCTCGGCGGCCGCCGCACCTGCAGCAGGTGCAGCCACCGGCGCGGCGATCGTCACCCCGAACTTGTCTTTGAAAGCTTCGATGAACTCCGCCAGCTCGAAGACCGTCATGTTGCCGATTGCTTCGAGCAGCTCTTCTTTACTCAACGACGTCTGCGTTGCCATGTGTCGCGCTCCCGCCGGGTTAAGATGCCGTGCCCGCTCGCTGCTCACGCAGCGCGTCCAGGGCACCGATGAAGGTGGACAAAAGACCATTGAGCGCGCCGGCGAAGACCGCCAGCGGGGCCTGGAGCGCGCCACCCGCTTGGGCGAGCAGCTGCTCCCGCGGTGGGAGAGTGGCCAGGCGGACAACGTGCGCCGCCTCGATCGTCCTCCCGTTCATGAACCCGGCCTTGACCTTTGGCCGGCTGAATTCTCTCGCAAAGTCGGCAAGGACTTGCGCCGCCCCAAGTGGATCGGCGTCGGCGAAGACCACCCCTGTCGGCCCTTCGAGATGCGTCTCGAGGCCGGCCGCCGGCTCGAACGCCCGCTTCGCAAGTCGGTTCTTGACGACGACGTACTCGACGCCGATGGCGCGCATGCGCCGTCGGAACTCGGTCACCTGTGGGACGGTCAGGCCGGTGAAATCGGCGAGGTAGAGCGTTGGGGAGCGCTCAAGACGCCCCGCGAGCTGCTCTACGACCCCCGCCTTCTCGGTCCGATTCATCGATACTCCGCTGGGTCGATGCGCACGCCTGGTCCCATCGTGCTCGAGACGCTCACGCTGCGCACGTAGGTGCCCTTGGCGGCGGCCGGCCTCGCCCGAACCACCGCGTCGAGGAAGGTCGCAAGGTTCTCCTCAAGCTGGTCGAGCGGGAACGCCGCACGCCCAATCGGGGCATGGACAATCCCGGTCTTGTCGACGCGGAACTCGATCTTCCCCGCCTTGATCTCTTTGACGGCGCGCGTCACGTCGGTCGTCACGGTGCCCGCCTTC
Source organism: Gemmatimonadota bacterium (assembly GCA_039591795.1). Taxonomy (GTDB): domain Bacteria; phylum Gemmatimonadota; class Gemmatimonadetes; order Gemmatimonadales; family GWC2-71-9; genus JBDHCY01. The sequence continues at coordinate 8,733 of JBDHCY010000020.1, forward strand.
GGATTCGGCATGAGGCCCCGTGGACCCAGCAGGCGACCGAGTTGGCCGACCTGCCCCATGACGTCCGGGGTGGCGACCACCACGTCGGTGTCGAGCCACCCGTCTTTGATCTTCTGGACGTACTCGACGCCGACGTAGTCCGCCCCGGCCGCCTCTGCCTCCTGCGCCTTCTCGCCCTGCGTGATCACCAACACGCGCACCGACTTGCCGCGTCCGTGCGGAAGCACGACCGTGCCCCGCACCAACTGGTCGGCATGCCGCGGGTCGACCCCGAGCGCGACGGCGACATCGACCGATTCGCCGAACTTGGCGACCGCAGTGGCCTTGACGTGCTCGAGCGCTTCGCGGGACGCGTGGAGTCGCTGCCGGTCGAGCGTGGCTGCCGCCGTTCGGTATCGCTTGCCGTGGGCAGCCATCAGCCGATCACCTCGATACCCATCGAGCGCGCGGTGCCGGCGACCATGCGCATCGCGCCGTCGAGGTCGTGAGCGTTGAGGTCGGGCATCTTGATCTCGGCGATGCGCTGCACCTGCTCGCGCGTCACCGTGCCCACTTTGTCCCGGTTGGGCGTCGGCGATGCCTTGTCGAGACCGGCCTCCTTCTTCAGCAGCACAGCGGCCGGTGGCGTCTTGGTGATGAAGGTGAACGTCCGGTCCTGATAGATCGTCACGACCGCGGGGATGATCATCCCCGGCTGCGACGCCGTCTTCGCGTTGAACTGCCGCACGAAATCCATGATGTTGACACCGTGGGGCCCCAACGCAGTCCCCACCGGCGGTGCAGGCGTGGCCTGGGCCGCAGGAACCTGCAGCTTCACAACTGCCATGACGGGCTTTGCCATCAGTCGACTCCTCGCGCCGCCCCAGGCGGCGCTCCCACGTCACCCCGTGGTGAGGGTTGGGCTCAGTGCGCTTTGAGCTGGAGGTAGTCCAGCTCGACCGTCGTGGGCCTGCCGAACAGCGACACGGCCACACGCACTTTCCCTTTGTCTGCCAGCACCTCTTCTACCGTGCCGCTGAACCCCGAAAACGGGTCCCCCGTGATCTCGACGACCTGGCCCGTCATGAACGGGATCTCAGGCTTCGGCTCGGTTTCCTCGACCGGCGCCTCGATGCCGAGCAACCGGTTCACCTCTTCGGCGCGGAGGGGCTGTGGTAGCCGCCCTTGCCCAACGAACTTCACGACCCCCTGCACGCTGTTGATCACGTGGATCGTCTCTTGGTTCAGCTCCATCTCGACGAGCACGTAGCCGGGGAATTTCCGGCGCGTGACGTTGACCTTCTTGCCGTTCTTGATCTCGACGACGTCTTCCGTCGGCACGAGTGCCTGGCGGATGGGGCGTTCGTCCTCCGCGCGAGGATCTTCCTTGATCCGCCGCTCGATCAGCGACCGCACCTTGTTCTCGTGTCCGGACGTCGTCTGGATCGCGTACCAGCGGAGCTCCATCGCCTCACCCGCCGAACAGGCGTGGGATCCACATGATGAGGACCCGCGATAGGATCCAGTCCATCAGACCGATGATGGCGCCGATGATCGAGACGAACACGACGATCACACCCGTCGCCTTCCGGATCTCTTCCGGCGTGGGCCAGGTGACCTTGCGAACTTCCGCCCGTACCTCGGTGAGGAAGATCATCGCCCGGGCGGGCCACGACCCCCGGGCGGCCACCTCCGACGCCACTACTTCGACTCCTTATGCGCTCGATGCGCATTGCACCGTCGGCAGTACTTTCGGCGCTCCTGCCGCTCGGGGTGCTTGCGCTTGTTCTTCGTCGTGAAGTAGTTCCGACTCTTACAGTCGGTGCACTCCATGATCACCTTGTCGCGCGGCACGGGTCGTTACCTTTCTCCCTCGTCGTCAGCGCCCGTCATTCACCACCCAACCGCACCATGGGGCGTCAGAGCTCGCGACCGGGCTTGAACCGGTGACCTCGTCCTTACCAAGGACGCGCTCTACCGACTGAGCTACGCGAGCGAGCGGGCGACGGGACTCGAACCCGCGACCCTCAGCTTGGAAGGCTGACGCTCTACCAACTGAGCTACACCCGCGACCTTTCCGGCCCGCTTCTTCGGTTGTCCGCTCGAGTGGTGGGGGAAGGATTCGAACCTTCGTAGGCCGAAGCCGGCAGATTTACAGTCTGCTCCCTTTAGCCACTCGGGCACCCCACCCCGCCAGCCTCCGTCCTCCAGACACGTCACCCCGCGGCACGGGCGCGGGGTGCTCGCGCGCGGAGGCCCCCGACGGGCGACCACGAATTCCGGCATGGAGCTGACGAAGGGACTCGAACCCTTAACCTGCTGATTACAAATCAGCTGCTCTGCCATTTGAGCTACGTCAGCACGGCACGCAATTTTCCACAGACTCGTAACGTAGCCGGGCTCTCAACGTGACGCAAGGGACGCCGGCTCAGCCGCTTAGCCGAGCCGCCACACCGTGCCGCGGGGGGTGTCCTCGAGCTCAACACCTCGGCGTCTGAGCTCGTCGCGGATGGAGTCTGCCTCGTCGTAACGCCCCGCCTGGCGGGCAGCAGCCCGGTCGGCGACACGCCCCTCGACCCAGACCTCGAGCTCGCGGTCGGCGACCCGCGCGGTGGGCAAGAGGTCCATCATTTCGACCAAGCGCCGCCAGACCGACCTCGCCTCTTCTCCCACTCCGGCGCCCCCGTCGAGCGCCCGGTTGGCCTCCCGGACGAAGGTGTGGAGCGCGGCCAGGGCTCGCGGTGCGTTCAAGTCGTCGTCCAACGCGGCTCGCCAGTCGGAGGTCAGCCCACGGGCGAGCGCGTCGACCGCCTCTCCCGCTGCGTCTGGCGCATCCTCGAGCCGCCGCCCGAACTCGCCCAGCCGGCGAACTCCTTCGGCCGCAGCGTGGAGCGCCTCCTCCGACAGGTTCAAGAGTTGTCGATAGTGCGTGCCGAACACGAAATGCCGGTACGCTGCACCGTCCCACCCGCTCTCGCGGAGATCGCGCGCCGTGACGAAGTTGCCGAACCGCTTCGCCATCTTCTGTCCATCGACACCTTGAAGAAAGGCCCCGTGGAGCCAGTGGCGGGCGAAGGGGACCCCAGTGGCCGCCTCACTCTGCGCGATTTCGTCCTCGTGGTGAGGAAAGATGAGGTCGACTGCACCGCAGTGGATGTCGAGCGTCTCCACCTCGAAGCGGGCCCGGATGGCCTCGAGGGACATCGCCGAGCACTCGAGGTGCCAGCCGGGCCGGCCGCGCCCAAACGGCGCATCCCACACGGCTCCGACTGCGGCGTCCTGCTCGGCGACCGCTTTCCACAGCGCGAAGTCGCGCGGGTCGTCCTTGGAGTACTCGTCGCTCGCGACGCGCGCTCCGGGCTTGAGCTCACGGCCTTCGAGACCGGACAAGCGCCCGTAGCCTGGAAAGCGATCCACCGCGAAATAGACCGAGCCGTCATCGGCCCGGTACGCCACGCCCGACTCGAGGAGCCGGCTGACGAGCTCGATCATGGCGGGGATGTGCTCGGTGGCACGCGGGTAGAGGTGCGCACGCCGGATGCGGAGATAGTCGGCGTCCTCGAAAAATGCCGCGATGTAGGGGGCGGTGTGCTCCGCGAGGGTGACCCCCTTTGCCGCCGCATCCTGGATGGTGCGATCGTCCACGTCCGTCAGATTCGAGATGTGAAAGACGTCGTAGCCCGAGTCTTCGAGATGGCGGCGCAGCAGATCGACGGTCAGGAACGTGCGGAAGTTCCCGACGTGGGCGAAGTTCCGCACCGTCGGACCACACGCATAGATCGTGACACGAGGCGCCGCAAGCGGAACGAACGGCTCAGCCCGCCGGGTGAGCGTGTTGAACAATTGAAGAGTCATACGCAGAACGGGATCGGCACCAACACCCCCGAGGTCGCGGATCGCGACAGCGGGCGGGAACCTAGCCGGTTTCGACTGGAGGGGTCAACCGAGCGGGGAGCCATCGGCGGGCAACGGTCAGGGGCCCCGACCACGGCCGGGGCCCCGCGTGCGGCGGCTCGCCCGGGACCGACGTCAGGTCGACCCGGCCGGTTCCGCGGGCTCCGCGCCCTCGTCGTCCTCCACGACCTCGGCGTCGTGCACGTCGTCGGCCTCTCCAGTTGGCAGCTGCTTCGCCTCGGCCGCCGAAGCCGCGGGAAGGAGCCCCATGCGTTTCTTGAGCTCCAAGAGCTGATCGTCGGCCGAGCCGCGGTACTCGAGCTGGTGGAATTCATCGACGAGGGTGTCGCCCTCCAACTCACTGGACAGCTCCGCGGACGCGAGTGCCTTCCGCTCCATGTCGCCGATCTTCTCCTCCATCCGCTCGAAGCTCTCGAATGCACTCTTGTCTGAGAGCGACGACATGGTCTCCTGGATCCGGGCTTGGGCTTCGGCGCGTTTCTGTCGGGCGATGAGGATGTTCTTCTTCCGCTGGGCCTCGTCGATCTTGTCGCTCAGTTGACGGAGAGAACCCTTGAGCCGTTCGGTCTCTCCCTTATGCCCCACCCAGGTCTCATGCAGGGTGAGGGCGTTCTGCACATGCTCGTTTTGGCGAATCAGCGCCTGTTTCGCGAGATCGTCCTTCCCTTCCCGCACGGCGAGCATCGCACGCCGCTCCCAGTCCTCGGCAAGAGACTTCTCCCGCTCCACCTGAGCGGCGAGCTTCTTCTCATCCGCGATCGCGCTCGCTACCTGCTGCTTCGCCTTGGCCAGCTGGGATTTCATATCGGAAATCAGCTGGTTGAGCATCTTCTCCGGGTCTTCGGCCCGCGAGATCAGCTCGTTGATGTTCGATCTGATCAGCGTGGACAGTCGGTCAAAGATCCCCATAGCCCTTTTGCGCCTCCCGCCGGGCGCCGTGCGGCGGCGCCCCGCTTGTAAACACTCCTCCCGCTCCGACGAGCATCGCCCGACGGCGGCGTCTCGTCAAGGCGCCTCGGGCGGCCCCTCTGCGAGCTCGCCCGCGTTGCGTTGCTGGGCAAGGAGCCGTTCCGTGAAGTCGACCCGCTCCTGCACTTCGACCAGCTCCTGGTGCAGCGCCTCAAACTCCTCCGTCATCCACCGCTCCAGCGCCTCCATCCGGTGCTGCGACTCGTCCGACGCCGGCGTCCCGCCTCGGATGCGCGCAGCGAGTGCCCGGCCCACGGGCGAGAGCGCGAGCAGAAACAGCGCGCCCCCTCCAAAGATGAACGTGATCGCGAGCGCGCCCTCCATCGCCGATCCCTACGGTCCGAGCCGCTCGGACTCGCGCGCCCGCGCGAGCAGCCGCTCGGTGAAGTCCACCCGCTCTTCGAGCTGCACGATCTGTTCCTGCATCTCCTGCACGGCTCCGTTCAGTCTCTGTACCTCTGGCTCGGTGGGCCCCTTCTCGAGCCTCGCGTGCTTCCGATCCAGGTGGCGATTGACCGCCCGAATGATCATGCCGGCCAACGAGAGGGTCCCGCCGAGGGCGACGATGGTGATGATGATCGCAAACTCTTCGCCCGTCACCCGGCCCCCCCGTCGCGCGGCAGACGCTCGGGCTGGCGCTCGCGGGCGATGAGGCGCTCTGCAAAGTCGACGCGCTCCTCGACCTCGCCGACCTGCTGGCGCAGCGTCTCGACCGAGCCCCGGAGGTTTGCGAGCTCCCCCTCCACGGCCGTCAGTGCTCCGGGTTCTTCGGCCCGCGTCGCTTTTCGATCCAAATAGCGCCCCATGGTGCGGATGAGCTGACTCACGACGATGGTCCCGGCGAGAATCCCGGTGAACGTTATGAAGACGATCTCCTCTGGCATCTCACGGCCCTCGCTCGAGGACATCGCGATTCCGGCTCTGCGCCAGCAGGCGCTCGGCGAAATCGAGTCGCTCGAGCACCTCACCGAGATGAGCGCGCACCGATTCCACGTCGGCGCGCAGCGCCTCCATCTCCTCGGAGCGCTCGGGCTGCGCCTGCTGCAACTCGAGCCGTTTCATCTCGACGCGATGGGCCATGATCCATCGAGTCACGAACGCCAGGGTGCATCCGACGGTGCCGAACACAGCGATGATCGTGAAGGCTTCGGCTGGGTCCACTCGTTTTCTCCGGCCGGGGGGCTGTCTGCTCGACCCCTACGACACCCAACCTCCATACGTTTCACTCTTCAACAACCCCTTCTGACTGACCGGGCGCCAGTCGCCCGGTCGACCGCTCGCGAGCCAGCATCCGTTCGGTGAAATCCATCCGTTCCTGCACTTCCGTGAGCTCGCGCCGGAGTGCGCCCAGCTCGTCGAGGATCGCATCCTGCCGCTCTCCGAGCTCGGCGAGCCCCTCGGGTAACGGGCCAGCCTTCGCCTGGATCCGGGCGGCGATGGCCTTCCCGATCGGAGAGACCGAGAAGAGAAAGGCCGCCCCGCCTCCGAAGATCAGGATGATCGCCAGGATGTCTTCCATGCGTGCTCCCGCACTCGGTTTCGGCAGCGGCAACCGGGCCTGCTCAGCGCTCGCCAGACTGCGAGGTTCTTGGTCGAAGCTAGGCCGCGCCGGAAACGGGGGCAACGTCGCGCCGGCCCCGGCCCTTGCCAGACCGGAGCACGTCGGCGAGGTAGCGGCCGGTGTGAGAGCCCGAGACGCGCGCCACCTCCTCCGGTGCACCGGCGGCCACCAGTTGGCCGCCCGATTCTCCACCCTCGGGCCCAAGATCGATCACCCAATCGGCGGTTTTGACCACGTCGAGATGGTGCTCGATCACGATGACGGTGTTGCCCTTGTCGACGAGTCGATGAAGGACTTCGAGAAGGAGCCGCACGTCCTCGAAGTGGAGCCCCGTGGTCGGTTCGTCGAGGATGTAGAGCGTCCGACCCGTGTCACGCTTGGCCAGCTCGGAGCTCAGCTTCACTCGCTGCGCCTCGCCGCCCGAGAGGGTCGTGGCCGACTGCCCAAGGTGGAGGTAGCCCAAGCCGACGTCGTTGAGGAGCTCGAGGCGTGTGCGGATCCTGGGCTGCGCTTCGAAGAACTCGAGAGCGTCGGCCACGGTCAGATCGAGCACGTCGGCGATCGTCTTGCCGCGGTAGCGCACTTCGAGCGTCTCACGGTTGTAGCGGCGGCCCTTGCAGACCTCGCACGGCACGTAAACGTCGGGGAGAAAGTGCATCTCCACCTTGACCAACCCGTCACCCTGGCACGCCTCGCAGCGACCGCCGCGCACGTTGAAAGAGAACCGGCCGGGCCCGTAGCCCCGCATGCGCGAATCGGGAAGTTGGGAGAACACGTCCCGGATAGGCGTGAAGAGCCCCGTGTACGTCGCCGGATTGGACCGAGGCGTTCGGCCGATCGGGCTCTGATCGATGTCGATCACCTTGTCGATGAAGTTGAGCCCGTCGAGACCGTCGTGCGCGCCCGGCAGGATCTTGGCCCGATACAAGTGCCGAGCCAACGCGCGGTAGAGGATGTCGGTGACAAGAGTGCTCTTGCCGGAGCCCGACACGCCGGTCACGGCAATGAAGACTCCGAGCGGGAATTCGACCGTGAGCTTCTTGAGATTGTGCTGCGTGGCGCCGTGCACTCGGAGCACGCGGTCGCCATGCGGCCGGCGGGCCGACGGCACCGGAATGCGGAGCTCCCGCCGCAGATAGCGCCCGGTCAGCGACGTCGGGTGGTGCTCCACGTCCGCGACCGTTCCAGCCACGACGACCTCGCCCCCGTGTCGCCCGGCGCGCGGGCCCAAGTCGATCACCCGGTCGGCGGCACGGATCGTCTCTTCGTCGTGCTCGACCACGAGTACGGTGTTCCCGAGATCGCGCAGGTCTCTCAGTGTGCCGAGCAGCCGAGCGTTGTCCCGCTGGTGGAGGCCGATGCTCGGCTCGTCGAGGATGTACAAGACACCCACCAACCGGCTGCCGATCTGTGTCGCCAAGCGGATGCGCTGTGCTTCGCCGCCGGAGAGCGACGCGGCGGACCGCCCGATCGTGAGATACTCCAGTCCGACATCCGAGAGAAACCGCAGGCGGTCGGAGACTTCCTTGAGGATCGGGCGGGCGATGTCGGGATCGAGCCCGGCACGTGCGCCAGCCTGAAGGGGAAGGCCCGAGACGAGCTTGAACGCCTCCCGCACCGACATCTCGACGACGTCGCCGAGGCTGTGGCCCTCGAGGAGTACGGCGAGGCTCTCGGGCCGGAGCCGCCGGCCTCCGCAGGTCGCGCACGGCTGCTCGACCATATACTCGTCGAGCTGCTGGCGGACCGCATCGCTCGACGTCTCCCGGTACCGGCGATCCACCTGGCTCACGAGGCCGTCCCAACTCGGGCCGCCGCGGCCTTTGCGCTTCTTGATCCCGAAGAGCAGTGCACGCTGCGTGGCGGCCGGAAGGGTACGCCACGGCTTGGCCGGGTCGAACTTCAGCTCGCGTGCCAGGCCGGGGAGGAGCCCAGTTCTCAGATAACCGCGCGGCTCGCCCCACGGGAGCACGACCCCCTCGAGAATGGACAAGCTCGGATCGCCGAGGAGGAGACTGGCGTTCACCTCGCGACGCGTCCCCAGCCCTCCGCAGTCGGGACAGGCACCGAAGGGCGAGTTGAACGAAAACTGGCGTGGCTCGAGCTCCGCAATCGAGAGCCCGCAGGTCGGGCACGCGTACCGTTCGGAGAAGGTCACGCTCGTCGCGGCACCGCCATCGTGCCGCACGATTTCCACGAGGCCCTCCGCCTGCTTCAGAGCCGTCTCGATCGAGTCGCCGAGGCGCGCTCTGTCGGCCGCGCGGACGACGAGGCGATCGACGACGATCGCGATGTCGTGGTTGAGGCGCCGATTGAGCCGCGGCACGTCCGCGAGCTCGTACGTGTCACCATTGACACGCACCCGCACGAATCCGCGTTTGCGCGCCGCCTCGAAGAGCTCGCGGAACTCCCCCTTTCGACCGCGTACGAGCGGCGCCAGAACCTCAATGCGCGTGCCGTCTGGCCACGCGAGGACCTGATCGGTGATTTGCGCCGCGGACTGTCGCTGGATCGGGGTCCCGTCGCTCGGGCAGTGCGGGATGCCGCATCGCGCCCACAGGAGGCGGAGATAGTCGTAGATCTCTGTGACTGTCCCCACCGTGGACCGGGGGTTGTGTCCGCCACTCTTTTGCTCGATCGAGATGGCCGGCGAGAGCCCCTCGATCGCGTCCACGTCGGGTTTCTCCATGAGACCGAGAAACTGGCGAGCATAGGCGGAGAGCGACTCGACGTACCGTCGCTGCCCCTCCGCGTAGATCGTATCGAACGCGAGCGACGATTTCCCGGAACCCGAGAGCCCGGTGAGCACGGTGAGCCGGTTTCGCGGGATCTCGACCGTGATGTCCCGGAGGTTGTGCTCGCGGGCACCTCGGACGACGAGCGACTCGTGTGGCATAGCCTTTGACCCTAACGGGCGGGCGCCGTGGCGAGCAACCCTCCACCTTGCCTAACTGTTAGTCGCTCCGTAGGTTGGCAACTTGAGCATGCCCACCGAAGCGCTGGTCGCGCTGACGACCTTCCCCACGGCGGAAGCGGCGCGCGAGGCCATCGAAGCACTCGTTCGCGAGGGCCTGGTGGCGTGCGGCTCGCTCGTCACGGGGGTGAATTCGATTTACCGTTGGCGGGGAGACGTGGAAACGGCATCCGAGGTGCTCGTAGTCTTGAAACTCGCCGCAGATCAATTCGACGCTCTCGAGGCTCGCCTGGTGGCTCTGCACCCATACGAGGTCCCCGAGCTCCTTGCCGTTCCCGTTGCGCAGGGGCACCGGCCGTACCTCGAGTGGCTGGCCAGCGTGGAGGGTGGCAAGTGACCAAGCGTCGACGCCGTGTGCGGCCCGCGCGTCGCGGTCCGGTCCAGAGGGCCTCAAAGGCCGAGGCCACCGCACACGAAGATCCCACCCCGGACCCAGTGCAGTACGACCCGGAGCAGCTCTATCGTCGGGCGCGGGAGGCTTCGGAGCGCGGTGACCTCGAGGAGGCGATCGGGACGTATCGGAGGGTCCTGGTTGCTGATCCGGACCACCTCAAGGCGCGAAACAACCTGGCTCTTCTCCTCGATGCCCGGGGAGATCACGAGGCCGCGCTGGCGGAACTCGATCGAGCGCTGGCCGTGGATCCGATCAATCCGCGTGTGCTCCTCAACCGCGCCGCGATCCTCGCCGCCATGGTGCGGTATCGCGAGGCGGAGGCGATCCTCCGCGAGCTCTTGGCCCGCGAGCCCAACGACCACGAAGCGCTCTTCAACCTCGGGCTCGTGCTGTCGAAGAAGGGCCTCTGGCGGGACGCCGTGCCGGTACTTCAGCGAGCCGCGTCGCTGGAGCCAGACCACGCGGGTGCGCACTACTACTTGGGCGAGGCACTGAATCACGTGGACGAGCTTGCGAGCGCACTCACCGCCTTCGAGCGGGCAGTCGCACTCGTGCCGGACTATCCCAAAGCACTGTACGGACTGGGCGTTGTGCTCGATCGCATGCACCGGCCCGACGAGGCCCGCGAGATGTACCGCCGGGCTCGCACCGTCGCACCCCGATGATCCGTGTCGTCGTGGGTGACGTTGCCACCCTCCAGGTGGACGCCGTGGTGCGGCCGGCCACCATTCGCCTCGAGCCGCTCGACCATGTGGGCCGGCATCTCGATGAGACCGGAGGAGAGGCACTCGCGACCCACCGGACGAGCCAGCAGTCTCTGGAGGTCGGCGCCGCAGTCGTGACGACGGCGGGAGGGCTTGGCGCGGAGTTCGTGATCCACGCCGTGCTCGCGAGCGACACCGAGACGGTCACCCCGTCGACCCTTCGTCGCGCGATCCGCTCGGCGCTCGAGCGGGCCGAGCAATGGGAGATCGAGCACGTCGCATTTCCTCCACTCGGTGCCGGCGCCGCCCAGCTGGACTTCGACGAAGCCGCGCGCGCGTTGGTGGACTGTCTACGCCAACACTCCGGCCGTTTTCCCGCTGAGGTTTCGCTCGTCGTCGAGAGCGAGGAGGAGCGCGGACTGCTCGAGGCTCTGCTGGGTGCCGGACGGCGGTGAGTCGCCGCACCATCGCGTGGGGCGTCCTCGCCCTCTGGGTCGCAGGCCTCGCCTGGCTGGGCGCCCGCACCGTCAAGAACCGCAGCCGAGCACCCGAGGCGATGCCGGTAGTCATCAACCCAGGCGCAGCCTTCCTCGCACTCGAGCTCGACAGCGTGCAAGTCGGCGTCGTCTCCACCACCGTTGACACACTCGGCTTCGGCATCGTGGTGCAAGACGTCTTGCTCCTCGACACGCCGTCGCCGAGCGGGCGGGAACGGCTCACCGTTCGTACCACCGCATCGCTCGCGCCAAGTCTCACGCTCGGTCGATTCACGACCCTCGTCGGGGGTGACGTCCCATCGCTCGAGGTGCGAGGGGAAATGGACGGCGACTCGCTCCTTCGGCTCGTCTTGCTGGCCGGACGCGACTCCACCCCTCTCCGTCAACCCGTGTCGGGCAACCCAGTCCTCGCTCAGCACATACCCCTCCTGCTCGGCCTCCGCCCGTATCGCGAGGGCGATTCCATCGTACTCAATGTCATCGATCCCTTCGCGGTGCGACCGGCGGCGGTTCGTGCAGTGGCCGGACCGGAGAGCACTTTCGTCGTACCGGACAGCGCGGCGACGGACCCGAGCGGGCGCTGGGTGGCCGCCCGCTGGGATACCGTGCCGGCCCGGCGATTCGACTTGGAGGGCCCGAACGTTCCGCGCACGATGTGGGTGGGTCCGGAAGGGACAGTGGTACACGCGCTGCTCCCCTCCGGAGCCATCGCGAGACGCCGCGCCTACGAGATGGCGTACGAGAACTACCGGCGGCGCCCCCCCGCGAGCAGCCCGTTCGGAGTGCTCGGTTCGATCGACCCCCTCACGCCCCCGGCCGCCACCGCCGGGGACAGCGCGGTGTTCGTGGTCGACAGCGCGACGGCTGCGCTCGCCGCCGAAAGCCCCTGGCAGCAGCGCAGAGGAGATACCGTGACCGTTTGGCGAGCTGGCGTCGCTCGAGCCACGGTCGGACCAGTCCCCACAGGCTCTCGCGGCTGGGCGCTTGCGGGCACTGAAGATCCTCGCATGCTGGCACAGGCCCGTCAGATCGGGTCGGTTCGCGACCGCCTCGCTGCGGCACGATCGTTGGTCGTGTGGGTCCACGGCACGCTCGAAAAGGAGCGCGGCGGAGTGCTCGCGGCGGCGCCCAGCGTGCTCGAAGCCCGACGCGGAGGAGTCAACGAGCATGTCATATTGTTCGTCGGGCTCGCCGAGGCGATCGGTCTCCCCGCCCGGCCGGTGGCCGGCGTCGTGGCAACTCCACGGGGGCTCTTCGCTCACGCGTGGGCAGAGGTGTGGCTCGGCGAGTGGGTGCCGGTCGACCCGACCCTCGGCCAGATGCCGGCAGACGTGGCGCACCTGCGGCTCGGGGTAGGCCGACTCGCCGGCCCAGTCGAATTCCTGAACCTGATCGGTGCCGCCGGGGGACGGGGCTCGTGATCAAGCTCGCCGGACTCACCAAACGGTACGGAAAGTTCACTGCGGTCGACGCGATCGACCTGCACGTGCCTCGGGGTGAGCTCTACGGCTTCCTCGGACTCAACGGCGCGGGGAAGACCACCACGCTGCGCATGATCGCCGGCATCCTCCGGCCGACCGCAGGGAGCATCCACCTCGCCGGCTACGATGTCCACCTTCAGCCGCTCGCGGCCAAAGCACACCTCGGCTACATCCCCGATCGGCCGCACATCTACGAAAAGCTCACCGGGAACGAGTTTCTCCGCTTCGTTGCCGGACTCTACGGGCAAGACGGGGCGGCGGTCGAACGGCGTATGTCGGAGCTCCTCGACGTATTCGAGCTCCTCCCGTGGCAGGATGAGCTGGTCGAGGCCTACAGCCACGGGATGCGCCAGAAGCTCATCATCGCGAGCGCACTCCTTCACCGCCCGGAATGCATCGTAGTGGACGAGCCGATGGTCGGGCTCGATCCGAAGGCCGCACGTCTGTTCAAGGACATCATGCGCCAGTTCGTCTCGCAGGGCGGCACGGTGATGATGAGCACCCACACCCTCGAGGTTGCCGAGGCGGTTTGCGACCGGGTGGCGATCATCCACGAGGGCAAGATCGTGGCGAGCGGGCTCCTCGACGAGCTGCGCACCCAGACCGGCTCCGGCCGCGAGCGCCTCGAGGAGCTCTTTCTGCGTCTCACGGGCGGCGCCGCCGTGCGCGAGCTCGCCACGCTCCTCGGCGAATGAGCGCCCGCACCGCGTCGGTCGTGCACGTGCTGAGCCCCAAGTGGCGAGCGCTCCGGCATCGGTTGCGGGAAGAGCGCTCAGAGGGCGGTGGGAAGGTGCTCGTCCTCACCGCGTCCGCACTCGCGTTCTGGGCCGCGGTCTTCGGCGTCCTCTACCGCGTGCTTCGCTACTTCCGTGGGGTCGAAGAGATCGGGCCCTTGCTCGCGGCCAAGCTCCTGGGGATGGTCCTTCTCGCGTTTGGGTCGATCCTGCTCCTCTCCAACATCATCACCGCCCTCTCGACGTTCTTCCTCGCCCGCGATCTCGAGCTCCTCGTCGCCGCCCCTGTAGATTCGCTTCGACTGTACCTGGCACGCCTCGCCGAGACGACCCTCCATTCATCGTGGATGGTCGCCCTCATGGCCGTTCCCATCCTCGCGGCATATGGCATCGTGTACGACGGCGGATGGCTCTTCCCGCTGTTCGCCGCGGCTATCTTCCTCCCGTTCCTCGTCATCCCGGCCGTGATCGGCTCGGCACTCACGCTCGTGCTCGTGACCGCCTTTCCGGCGCGGCGCACGCGCGACCTTCTCTCGGTGATTGCAGTAGGAGCGGCGGGTGCCGTCATCCTGTTCTTCCGTGTCATACGGCCGGAGCAGCTCGCCAGGCCCGAAGGATTCCGAAACCTCCTCGATTTTCTCGCCCTGCTGCAAACACCGACCTCACCCGTCCTGCCGAGCGAGTGGGCCGCGAAGGCGCTGATGGGCTACCTCACCGGGCCGTTCGACGCGCTCCCGATCTACCTGCTCGCCACTACCGCTGCGGCCGCCGTCGTCCTCGGTAGCGCGCTCCACCAACGGCTCTACGCCCCGGCGTTCACGCGGGCACAGGAGGGCGCCGAACGCTTCGTGCGTGCCGGGGCGTGGCAACGCGTCCTGGCTGTCCTGCTCCGCCCTGCCGGGACCGCGCAGCGGGAGTTCATCATCAAAGATGCGAAGCTCTTCTTTCGTGATACCACGCAGTGGAGCCAGCTCATCCTCTTGGCTGTGTTGGTCGTCGTGTACGTCTTCAACATCCGAGCGCTGCCGCTCTTTCGCGGCGAGCGCGTGCCGTTCTTCTTCGTCTCGTTGGTGACGTTTCTGAACCTCGGCCTGGCCGGGTTCGTCCTGGCCGCGATCGCCGCACGTTTCATCTTCCCAGCGATCTCCCTCGAAGGACGCCAAATGTGGCTCCTCCGCTCGAGCCCCCTCGATCTGGGCGCACTGCTCTGGAGCAAGTACTGGACGGGGACGCTTCCGCTCCTCGTCCTCGCAGTCATGCTGATCGGGACGACCAACGTCATCCTCAAGGTCTCGACGTTCATGATGGTCGTCACCGTGGGCACGATCATTCTCCTCACGCTGGCCATCTCCGCGCTCGCCCTCGCCTTCGGAGCGCTCTACCCGCAATTCGATACCGCCAACGCCGCGCAGATTCCAACCAGTTTCGGGGGACTGGTCTTCATGATGACGACCGTGGCGCTGCTCGGTCTGGTGATCGTCCTGGAGGCGGCCCCCATCTACGGGTACCTGCGAGGGGCGGCGAGCGCTGGAGGAGCTCAGCTCACTTCAGGGATCGTCATCTCCCTCGGCGCCGTCGCGCTGCTGTGCCTGGGGCTCACCGCGGGCGCGTTGCGTCTCGGCGTGCGCAGGCTAGGCCGCTTGGATTTCTGAGAGACTAACCGGAGATCAGCGCGGGGGCCGATCCGCCGTGAGCGCTCTCACGCGCACGCGCGCAGCTTCGACTCGAGACTGGAACTCCGGATCGGCATCCTTCCAGAGCTCCATGAGACGTGCCGAATACTCGATTGCTTTCTCGGGATCGCCCCGCTCGGCGTAGAGCTCGCCGAGCCGATCGTAGATGCGGCCGAGCCAGAGTCCATCGAGGTTGAGGCGACCGATCCACGGGGTCGTGAGGAACCGCTCCCAGACGGCGATCGCCGAGTCGGGAGCCCCGGCGTGGTCGTAGGCCACTCCGAGGAGGGGGAGGATGCAGATCGCGCAAGCACCGTCGTCGGCACGTCGGAACTCGGAGATTGCCTCGCGCGGTCGGTCTTCGGCCACGGCAATGAGTCCGAGGATGGTGCGTCGGGTGGGGTCCGCGGCTCGGCGCAGCTCGGGTGCCAGTGCGTCGTCGAAATCGCCCAGCGCGGCTCGTGCGAGGTCGGGGCGCTCGGCGAAGGCGTATAGCGCCGCGAGCTCGCCGTAGGGCCGGTCGAGCGGCTCGACACCGTCGAGCGGGAACTGATCGAGCGCCGCTTGCACGCGCCGGAGTGACCCGTCCGTGTCACCCCGAAACAACAGGTCGAACGTCGCTTGCTGGAGCTCCGCGCGGAACGAGAGCGCCGGCAACCCCAGCTGGGAGGCGTCGGCGACGATCGCCGCGGCATGGCGCTCGGCCTCGGCGAGCTTGCCCTGCGCCAATGCGACGCCGGCGAGCCCCGCGGTCGCATTGAAGCGCCATGCGAGATCGCCGCGGCGTGCGTCTGCGAGCGCCTGATACCGAGCTGCTGCCGTATCGTAGCTCCATGCTGCCCCGGCGAGCGTGGCGCTCACGAATGGTGCCCCAGGATGCTCAGGCAGATTGTTCTCGAAGCGCTGGAGCGTCTTCTGCGCCTCGTCGAGTCTGCCAAGCGCGACCTGAGTGGCAATGGCGTTTTGATACGCCCCCGGATCACCCGAGTCGGCAGCGATCAGCTTCCGGAACATCTCCTCGCCACGCTCGTAATCGCGCTCGGCGAGATACAACGTTCCGAGATTGTTCGTTGCCGTCCGATCGTCGGGCGCGAGGTCGAGCACGGACTGGTATGCTTCGATCGCCTTGTGACGTTCTGCCGTGACGTTGGAGTAATAGGTCCCCTCAGTGAGGTACCGTTCCCGGTCGGGGAGTCGATCGCGGTGCATGAACGCCTTGGTCAGCGACGCCACCTGCTCGGCCCGGCTGAGGGGGATCGTCCCCAGCCGGCGATGCGCCATGGCGAACGCGGTATCGAGTGCTACGGCCTCCTGGAGGAGCGCACGCCCCCTGAGCGGATCGCCCTGACGGATGACCAGCTGTGCCTGCGAGTACTTCTGCAGTGCCTCGAGCGAACCGGTGGTGACCTGCGCCAGCGGCTCGCTCAGACGGATCGTTTTGAGCGATTCGCCGATGCGACTCCGGAGATTCTTCGAGAGACGATCGACCGCGGCGATCAATGCGGTCGAGTCGGGTGCCGTCTCTCGCAGCGCCGCGAGCTCCTGCCCGGACTCCGCTGAGATGACGCGGGCGGACACGACGTACCCGGCTCCAACCGACAGGATGTCGCCACCGATGACCGCGCTGATTCCGTCGCGGACAGCCACCTCTCGGGCGAGCGCGACGTCGAGCCGCGCCTCGGGTGTGCGCTCCATGAGCGCCAGCACGCGCGCCACGTTGTCTCGGTCGACCACCGTCACCACCTCGGACTGCGCGAGATCGATTCGCAATGCCTCGGTGACGGCGGTCGTGAGCAGCGTATCGCCGGTTTGACTCTCGAAGTCCGCGAGCACGACCCGCTGGCCACGGTCGAACACACCCGAGGCGACGAGCGTGCCCACCGGCCCGATCCCCATCGTGCGCATGCCCATGTACACGATGACCACCAGGGACCAAGCTCCGAAGGCAACGACGCTCCCCCGAAACAAGCTCGGCCAGGTGAGCCACGACCACGGTCGAACCTGGGGCCGCTTGCCGCCCCGCTCCAACACCACTGCGGCCAGCGCGACGGGGAGCCCTGCCGCGAGAAGTGCCGCCGCCCCGTAGAGCGCCCAACCGGGCAGGCCAAGCTGCGCCACCAGGAATCTCGCGACGGCGACCACCACGATCGCACCGATCAGATAGAGTCCCACCACCCCGAGCGGTCCGAGCCGCTGCGCGAACGACTCCCCCTCACGCCGCGCCATCAGGGCACGGGAGAACTCGGCTCCGTTCTGGAAGCGGTGCGCCGGGTCGTGGGCCAGTGCGGTCGTGAGCGCAGCTTGGATGCCCGCCGGCACCCGCCCCCGCAGTCTCGACGCGATCCGCGGTTTCGGGTCGCTGAAGCGGCCGGCCATGATCGCCTGCGCTGTCGGGCCATCGAAGGGCAACTCTCCCACCAGCATCTCGTAGAACACGCACCCGAGGCTGTAGAGATCGCTCCGTCCGTCGATGTCTTCGCTGCCGACGACCTGTTCGGGACTCATGTACTGCGGGGTCCCGATCGCCATCCCCACCTCGGTCAGCCCGGGCCCGGTGGAGCTGAGCGCGCGGGCGATGCCGAAGTCCGCCACGACCGCGTGTCCGCCGGAGAGCAGGATGTTGGCCGGCTTGATATCGCGGTGAACGACGCCGCGTGCGTGCGCGTAGCTCAACGCGCTCGCCACCTCGCTCACGATCGTCAGCGCCTCGTCGAGGGGCATCCGATCCGTCCGCTCCAGCTCCTCGCGGAGTGACTCCCCCTCGACGAAGGGCATCACGTAATAGAGGACACCGCCCGCATCGCCGGAGTCGTAGACGGGAAGGATGTGCGGATGCTGGAGCTTCGCCGCAATCTCGATCTCACGAAGGAACCGCTCGACGCCCACCGACGCAGCAATCTCGGGACGCAGGGCCTTGATCGCCACGAGCCGGTCGTGCTTGAGGTCCTTCGCCCGGTAGACGACCGACCAGCCGCCCCGGCCGACCTCACCCTCCATGGCGTAGCGGCCGGCCAGCCCCTCGGTCAGCCGAGCGCGCCGGAGGTCTTCGTCCGCCGCGCCCGAACCGGCGCCGGGGTCGGCCCGATCCACTGGCGCTCCGGACCACCCGAGGTCGCGTGCCGCGTTGGCGGCTGCGACCTCCCAGTCGGCCTCGTGGTCCCGTGGCAACCTCATAGTCCTTCCGATTCGTGTTGGGGCGATCGATTTGAGAGATAATGCACGGCCGGATCGAGCGGCAACTGCGGTCGGGCCTCAGCGGAGCGACCGCACCCAGTCGACGAGTACCTCGACGAGATCGCGAGCGAGGGGCACGGATGGGTCGCGATAGCTCTGCTCCTGCGCGTCGACCGCGCCCCCAGCGACAGACTTGAACACGTGGTTCGCATCGGCCAGGATCACGACCCGTGCATCGCGCCGCGCGCCGAAGAGCAGCTCCGCATCGCGCTCGCTGACCTGCCGATCGCGTCGGCCGTGAACGATGAGCACGGGCACCGGCACTCGCGCCACCTCGGCGAGGGGATCGAAATCGACCAACGTGTCGCGCATCAGCGCTGAGTGGAAGACCTCAAAGGTCGCGTGGCCGGCGAGGAGGGCGACGCCGGCCACGGGCGCGCCGGCGTTCGCCGCGCGGAGGACCAAGGCCGCCCCCTCGCCGTGCCCCACCGCCACGATGATGGTGAAGCGCGGATCGTCCCGCAGCGCATCCGTCGAAGCCTTGACGTCGAGGGCGAAGTCGTCGAGCCCGGCGCGAGCCTCGTCGATCTCATCCACCGGCGAGGGAAGTCCACGCTGGTCGTACCGCAGGCTCGCGATGCCGCGCTCCGCCAATCGCCACGCGAGCTG
>JBDHCY010000021.1:0-27873 GCA_039591795.1 Gemmatimonadota bacterium
AATCTGCGCACGCGCCTCGCGCGCCTCGGTGATGTCCTCGCCGATGGTGATCACGTGGGTCACCGCGGCGTCGTCGAGCTGCATGGGGATCTTGGTGAGCCGGTAATGCCGCGTCTCCCCGCTCGCCGACGACTCGAGCTCCAACTGCTGGATGTTGCCGCTCTCGAAGATCTCGTCGAACTCACGCTTCAAGAGCTCCTTCGGCTGGCGGTGGAGGATTTCGAACACCGTGCGCCCGAGCGCCTTATCCCGCGAGACACCCTGGGTCCCCGTCTCGCGCTTCCGATTCCACGCCTGGATGACGTAGTCGCGGTCGATCACGTAGAGACCGACCGGAAGCGAGTCGATGATGTTGCCGATGAACGCGCGTTGTGCCTCGAGCTCTCGCGCGCTGAGCGCGACCTCGGAGGCGAGGTCCTCCGAAAGCTCCAGGGTGGCGAGCAGTGGCGCGAGGATGTTCGCCACAACCGGGACGACGTCGCTCGCGAGCCCACGGTCGGTGCCTGCTGGCAGGACCACCTCGAGGAACCCAAGGCGCTCACCTTCGTTCACGAGCGGAGCGCGAAGCGTCTCACCCTCCCCCGCAACCCCTGTCCACCGAGGCTCGCGTGGCCATGTGTCGGCATCTCGAGTGGCAAGCCGATCGGGCAGCGGGGCCCCGAGCGGCGCGATCGGTCGGAAGCTCCGCCCGTCGGGCTCGCGGACCCAGATGTGGCAGGCAGTGGCGCCGAACCCCTCGTGCAGGGCTGCCGCCACGACGGTGAGCACGTCTTGGCTCGGCAGTCCGGCCGTGAGGGTGCTGGCCACCTCCGCCACGACGCGCAGCGCCTCCGAGCCTCTGGTCGAACCGGCGGCGTAGGTGCTCACATTCGGAATCTACGCGCGGGCCGGAAGCCTTCCAGTCGGTCCGACGCCGTCACCTGACGAGTCATGCTGAGAGAGAAGTCGACGAAGACCGCGGCGCCGGACTGGCTCACCGAGCAGTCGAGGCGCCCAGGCAGGTCCTCCAGGACGACGAAGGTCGGCCCACCGCTAGCGGGCGCTCAATCCCAGTGGTTCACCCATCCGTCGGAGAAGACCCGGCTGCGCCGCGTCTCGCGGAGATCCGCCCGCCGCTCGAGCAGTGCCTTGAGATTCAGCAGGTAGAGCACCCACCCCTCACGCGCCGTTGCCCACTCGTCGGCCTCGTTCGGATCATCGCTGTGACCGCGCTGCGTCAGCGTCACGATCGTCTCCGGGCCCTGTTTCTTCAGATCGAAGCGCACGACCGTACCGTCCACCCAATCGAGGATGAGGGTATGGGGCTCGCGCCACACCACGATGCTCACGGGGAGTCGCACCCCGCCCCACGAAAGCTCCATCGTGCCGCCCACGCCCGGCCGTACCTTGGCGCGCCGGACAAACCACTTGGTCAGCTCTTTGGGGTCGGTGATCGCCTTCCACACGCGAGCAGGCGATGCCTTGATTCCGATCTTGCGGCGGATTTCGCGAGTCGTAGCCATGAGAGCAAAGTGCAGCGGGGCGCCCGGCGGCGCCAGGGTGGGGGTGGGGGTGGGGGTGGCGGGAGGGGGAACGCGAAGCGCCCCCGGGGAGGCAGCGGCACACACGCTAGAGCGCGGTCGCATGTGCCGGATGACGCATGGAGTCCGGGGGCGCAGGTCTCTCCAATTGCAACCGGCGTGCCGTTTCGAATGCGGTCGCGCCCGCGCGATCAGAATCCGGATCTCGTTGCTGTACAACGAGATCCGGCGCCCACGCCGGCGCGGCTGGCATGGGCGGGTGTCACAACAGCCACATTCCCGCCGACTCTTCGCTGCGGCGCTCGCGCCTCGCACCGCCAGCAGCGTGGCGCCGGTTCGGACCGCGGGCTCTCGGACCGGGCCGTGTGCTCTCCGCACGCCCCGAAGGTCCCGGCACCGCGAGCGGGTGGACATCAACGGCCGCCCCAGCCCTGAGCCGGCCGGGCGTGACGCCTCACCAATTGAGGGAGTCCCATTTGGCGATCACGTCGCGCACGATGTCGGTGAGGCGGTCGACCGTGCCCTCGAAATAGCGGCGCGCCTTGTCGGGATCGAAGTCGGGGTAACCCTCGCCCGGGGCATAGAGGAGGATCGAGCTCGGGAACGGGTAGGCCGTCCACCCCTCGGTCCGCGGGGTGGTCATCTCCGGCCCTGTGTAGAGGTCAGGGTGAACCAGGTCGGGACGGACCGCGAGTACGGCACCGGTCTCGTTGTTTCCCGCATGGCCGCCTTGCGAGCCGTAGATCTCGCGTACGAGGTCGGCGGTGAGCGACCACCACTCGGTCACGAGGATGCGCGTTCCGGTCTCGAGCCAGACTCGCTCCGCTGCTCGGCGAAGTGGCGGTCCGTTCGGTCCGTGTCCGTTGAGGACGATGATGTGATGGAACCGGCTCGCGGCGAGGCCCTTCATGACCTCATAGACGTATGCCTGGAACGTCTCGGGGCTGATGCCGAACGTGCCGGGATAGCCGCCCAGCGTCGTGGTGACACCGTACTTGACGGTGGGCGCCACGAGGGCACCGACCCGCGGCGCGAGCCTGGTGGCGAGCGACTCGGGCACCACGTTGTCGGCGCCATTGTTCACCACGCCGTGCGGCTCGAGCGTACCGACGGGGAGCAGCACGGTGCGCACCGAGTCGGGGACGAGGCGCCCGACCTCGATCCAGTTGAGGTCGCCGAGCGATCGGGTGGGAGCGGCATTCTGTTGGGCCATGCCCGCTGACACGGCAACGGCCATGACAAGCGCGACAATCGAGACTCGCATAGTGGTTCCTCCTGTCCTTGCCTTCGCGGGACGAAGTGGTAGCTTCGCCCCGCGACTAACCGAGCGCCGCGGAATGTCACGTCACGTCCTGTGGGCGGCAACCCTCTGGCCGATCCTCGCGGCGCCGCTCGCCGCGCAGGCAACGACCGGGCAAATCGTCGGCCAAGTCACGGATACGCTCGCCCGTCCCCTGGCAGGCGTCGAGGTCGTGCTGCAACCGGCTGGGCGCCAGCTCACAACCAACGAGCGCGGCGAATTCGTCTTCGTCGCGGTGCCTCCTGGACGCCATCGGCTGCTCGCGCGGTCGGTGGGCTATCGTCCCACCGAAGTCACCGATGTGCTGGTTCAGGCCGGCGGTTTTGTCCGACTCACGATCGAGCTCGCACCGGGCCCAATCACCCTCGAGCCCCTCTCGGTGCGTGGCGAGGAGCGCGCGCTCGTGGCCCCGGACGTCAATGCGTCGACCGAAACGGTGGGCCGCGAGACGCTGGAAACCCTCCCGGTGCAGACGGTGGCCGAAGTCGTGGAGCTCGGGGTCGGCGTCACCGACGGCCGTTTTCGAGGAGGGCGTATCGGCCAGGCCGAGGTCACCGTGGACGGGATCGACCTCAAGAACCCGTTCGCTGCGCAGACCGGCGGCGCCGGGTTCGAGTTCTCGCCGAGCGTGCTCGAGGAGGTGACGATTTCCACATCGGGGTTCGGCGTGGACGAAGCGGCCGCGCTCTCGGGCGCCGTGCGGCTCGTCACCCGCACGGGACGCAGCGATCGCTGGCGCGGCCGGGTCGATTGGATCGGCGACGAGATCTTTCCGTCCGATCTGGCGCGCGGTTACGGCCGGCTCGGCGTCTCCGCCGACGGACCGGTTGCCGGCGGCGTCACGGCGCTCGCGGACTTCTCATTCACCGGGCTCGCCGATGCCGAGCCGCGGCTCAACGGGCTCACCTGCCTCGACGCACAGGAATTCTGTTTCGCTCAGCGGGATCGGATTCCCCATCAGCGCGGCGACCGCTACACGGCCCTCCTCAAGCTCGATCGCACCACGACACACGGCGGCCTCACGTTGCTCGCGACGCGCAACCGATTCCAACGCGAGCTGTACTCGACCCGCTACCGCTACAACCTCGACGGCTACCTCGGCGAGCGGCAGACCTCCACCGCCGTGGGACTGTCCGGACGCTGGCTGATCCAACCGCAATCGGCGCGTGCCATGCTCATCACCGCACACGCGGCCTACCTGAAGTTCGACAACTACCTCGGCGTGCTCGAGCCCGATCAGCCCGGTTCCGTTGGCCGCTTTCAGTTCGGCAACTTCCGGTTTCGGGGCGAGGCAGAGGCGCGCGACGGCCGTGGGGGCTTGCCCGGTTACGTGGAGCCAACCAACCCGGGCTCCCAGACGCCGTACGGATTCCTCGGCTCCGATCTCTTTGTGGATGGAGGCACGAGCGGTGTCGCTGGCTGGACGGGGACCGGCTCGTGGGATCTCGCGGCACGCATCCAAGCCGTCATTTCCCCGCAGGTCGAGATCGAAGGGGGAACGGATCTCAAGGCGCACAGCCTCGACCACTACGAGACGACGCGTGCGTGGGACCCGAGCACGATGCCCACCCTGGCCTCCGCGAAGCCGTGGAATGCGGGTGTCTTCGCGGTAACCCGCCTCCGGACGACGGATGGCCTCAACGTCGAGTTGGGTCTGCGTCTCGAAGGATTCCGGCCGGCAGTGGACACGGTACCCGGCGCCGCATCGGTGAGCTGGACGTTTCTCACCCTTCCTCGTATCGGCGTCGCGGCGCCGCTCTCGTTCGTTGGGCTCGATCGGGTCGTCGCGCGATTCAACTTCGGTCGCTACGCACAGCCGCCCGACTTCCGGTTTTTCTTCGACACGGAGCTCGACGACTCACTCAACACGGCCCTCCGGCGACAGGGGACGGCAACCCTGGGCTTCGAGCGCGCGACGGCGTATGAGGGCGGCGTTGGCTTCATTCTGACTGATTATGCGGCGTTGCATCTCGTTGGGTTCTACAAGGACTTGACCGGGATCACGACGAGCGCCATCGCCGTCCCTGGCGTCCCGGGGGCGGCCTTCTCGAACCTCGATTTCGGGACCTCGCGTGGGGTCGAGGCGCGTCTCGAGGCTCGCTGGGCCCCCGACCGACGCGCGCGTGTGGGGTACTCGCTCTCCGAGACGATCGCCGTCGTCTCGAGTGTGTTCGATTCGGTCCCCGACCCAACCGCACCGCGCATCGAGATCCCGCTCCAGTTCGACCGCCGACACGTGTTCGACGTGGATGGGATCTACGGGACGGCGGCGCCATTCGAAGGACGCATCGCGGCTTCAATCGCCGGGACCGTGGCGTCGGGCTACCCGATCCCCGGCGACATCACGCGGCGGCTTCCATGGACGGTCGATCTCACCGGGCGACTGACCTACAGTAAGACCGTGCGGTCCGGCGACCTGGCGCTCTTCCTCGAGGCACGAAACCTCATCGGCTGGGACAACCTGCGGACGGCGCGCGTCGCGTCGGGCGGCGTCGATCCCGACGTCGAAGCGCTCGACCAGCAGGCTCGGGCCGAGACCGCGCTCAACGACGACTACCCGCAGGAGTCACCGTATTACGTCCCGCAATTCGATGCCGATGGTGATGGGTACGTGCGGACTTCGGAGCAGTACCAGGCGCGGCGTGCCGCCCTGCTCGATCTCTTCGAGCCGACCCTGCTCTACGGGGCGCCGCGCACGTTGCGCATCGGGGTGACATGGACGTTCTAGACGGCGTCGCGTTCCGAAAGCGGTGGCGCGGGGTTGCGACGGCGCTGCTGGCCCTGTTGACGTTCGATTGCGGCGTCGATAGCCCCGTCATCTTCCAGGCGGAGCCGGGTGCGCCCGAAGAGGTGCGACCAGGGATCTTCCGACTCACCTACCACCTCGAGCCCGACCTCTACCCGACTTGGATCGACTCGGTGACGGTGAGCTACCGGGGCCGCGGACTCCCACCGTACGACACCGGGTTGGTGCTGCTCCAGCGCTCGATCCGCGGTGGACCCGCCACGGAGCGCGAGGCGAAGTACCGGGCCCAGGCTGCCGAGCTCAGCCTCGTGCCGGTGAGCGTCCCAGCAATCGCCGGCGAGCCGTATCTCGTGTATTGGATCGCAGCGAAAAACGGTGTCGCGCTCTGCTCGGTACCCTGCCCGCCCGCCGCTGCGCAGGGGCTCCGCGTCCTCGACCCGAGTGCGGACGACACGCTCGTGGCCTTGCCGGGCTGGACGCTGTTGTTTGATCGGCTCAGCCATGTGGCGGTCGGGAACAACCAGGTGGTCAGGCTTCGCCTGCTGCCCGAGGACCTCGACGCGCGTGACCGTTGGATGAACCCGTTCGGCCCGGCCTACGGGCTCACCCCGGTTCCGCTCTATGTCTCTTCGGGGACGGTCATCTTCAGCGCGTCGGGGAGTCCCGCGAGCCCAACGCTCGACTCGGTGACCACAGGAAGTCACCCCGCCGTTTCGCGGAACGGTTCTGTTCTCGCTTTCAGCCGCACGACGATCGCCGGCAGCACGACCGGCACGTGCTCGATTGCCTTCGGGCTGGGCGCATGTATCCAGACGACGGTCACCCTCTTGGAAGGCGGTCGCGAGATCTGGGTGCGCGATCTCTCAACCGGTGACGAGCGTTCGCTCGGCCAGGGCTGGGCCCCGGCGTTCGACGTCACAGGTACGCGCGTCGCGGTGACGACGCCGGCCGGCCTCGATTGGATCGAGGTGGCGAGCGGTGCACGGTCGCCGATTCCAAACACCGCTGGCGCGCACTCGCCCGCCGTGAGCCCGGAAGGTGAATGGCTGGCCTTCGTCGCCCAATGGAGCGGGCAACCGGACGTGTATTTCATGGCCATCCCGCGGCCTTGAAGGACCGGAGGAATCGCGCTAATTACCGTCGACGGATTCGCAAATCGCCCTCGCGCGGGTCACCTCACGCGCTCCCCGAGGAGAGACTCTCATGGCACATTCGCTGCCTTCGTTGCCCTACACCTACGACGCGCTCGAGCCCCACATCGACGCGCGCACCATGGAGATCCATCACACGAAGCATCACCAGACGTACATCAACAAGTTGAACGAAGCGCTCGAGAAGCATCCCGAGTTGCAGGCGAAACCGCTCGACGATCTCCTCACCGGAATCGGGTCCGTGCCGGAGGGGATTCGGACGGCGGTGCGGAACCACGGAGGCGGGCATCACAACCACTCGCTCTTCTGGTCGGTCATGGGGCCCAATGCGGGCGGCTCACCCTCGGGTACCTTGGCCGACGCCATCACGAAGTCCTGTGGCGGATTCGACCAATGCAAGGAGAAGTTCGCCGCGGCGGCCGCGGGCCGGTTCGGCAGCGGCTGGGCGTGGCTCGTGGTGGCCGGCGGTACGCTCGACATCATGAGCACGGCGAATCAAGACAGCCCGTTGATGGATGGAAAGACGCCGATTCTCGGGCTCGACGTCTGGGAGCACGCGTACTATCTCAACTATCAGAACCGGCGGCCTGACTACATCAAGGCGTGGTGGAACGTGGTGAACTGGGCGGAGGTGTCGAAGCGGTATGAGGCGGCGGTCGGCTAGGCGGGAGTCAGCGTCTCAATAGAGTGAACGCCCCGGTGATGCCGGGGCGTTCGCAGTTGGAACTCGCGCCGTCGCTAGGCAGGTTGCGGAAGCCCGGCGGCCGCATCTTCATTGGCATGTAAGGGGGCCCGGGTTCGGCAGACCTCAAGCCTGGGTTTGCCATAGGTCTCTGCGTGCAGCCACGGAGGATCGGTGTGGGTGCCTTCTTGAAAGTGATCTCTCGTGACACCAAGATTCTCGATCTTCCTCTAGCTGCCGAGCGGTATCGAACTCACCGTGTACCGCATAGGCTTATGGCTTCATCGAGGAAGGATTGACCTGACCACGGTAACAAGTCGAGACCTCGAAGGTTTCTTGCCCACTCACCTCTGAGAGTTTGAGGAGGCGATATCGTGCCGGTCGAAGTACAGATAATCAGCATCATTATGGCCGCCCTTGCGGGCAGCTCGGCTGTGTGGGCGCTGGTCCATTTCAAGCTCAGGAAGAAAGAGTTGGAGACGCAAGGCAGCAGCGCGGAGTTGGGACCGGTCGTCGATGCCCTGCGTGACGATCTGGCCGACATGCAGGAACACACACGAGCAGAGTTGGCCGAGATGCAGGAACGCCTCGACTTTGCAGAGCGCTTGCTCACCGCCGGACGTGCATCGCAGGACGAAAAGAGCAAATAACCTCAGCCCACAGCAGGACCTGTCCAAGCTTCCCAAGCGCCGGTGGGAAGGAGAGCTGGCCGTGCACCATCGACCCTCGGGTCGGGGCGGCCATCAACCGCGTGCTTGCTGAGCGGCCGGGGAGCGGCAGGGGTTGGCTCTTCCCCTCCCCACGGAACCCGGCCCAGCACACCTCGAAAGACCTCGTCTCCAAGTGGCTACTGCTGGCGGAAGCGCGCGCGGAGTTGCCCAAATCCAGGGCGGGCTGTGGCATCCGCATCGCCGGAAATGGAGGACGGCCCGAAAGCACTTACCGGCCGTGGACGTAGCCAAGACCGGAGGCTGGAAGAACCCCCGGGTCCTTCAGGAGATCTATCAGCAGCCAGACGTAAAGACGCTCCATGAGGTCGTGATGAACCCGCAGGAGGTCGTCGAGGTGCTGGCGTGACCATGCCCGCTCGTTTCCGGGGCAAGTTCGGCCAAAAGTTCGCCCACCTCAGGCGGGCACTGTGGAGCCCTCTTCACAACTCCGCATGGTATAAGGGGATGGAAATGGAGCGGATGGGGTTCGAACCCACGACCCCCTGGTTGCAAACCAGGTGCTCTCCCACTGAGCTACCGCCCCGGGTGCTTCGAGTATAGTGAGTTCATCGAGGCGCTGGTAGCACCGCCGCAGTGTCTCGGTCGTTCATTCCGGCGACCGACCCCCTCGGCGCTAGAGCCTGGAATCGGTGGCCACAATGCCCCATTTTGTGCTCCGCGCCTGACCCGAGGCTCAATGCCCAGTTTCACTGAACGCCTGAACATTGCCCTGGCCGACCGGTACCGCATCGAGAGTGAGCTCGGCCGGGGTGGGATGGCGACCGTCTATCTGGCAGAAGACCTCAAGCACCACCGCCAGGTCGCGGTGAAGGTGCTGCAACCCGAGCTGGCCGCCGCCATCGGGCACGACCGGTTTCTTCGGGAGATCGAGGTCGCAGCGCGGCTGCAGCATCCCCATATCCTGCCCCTGTACGACAGCGGGCGGACGGGCGAGGAGGCGGACGGGCGGTCGGAGGAGTTCCTCTACTACGTGATGCCCTATGTGGCGGGAGAGTCGCTGCGCGACAAGCTGGCTCGCGAACGCCAACTCCCGATCCCTGAGGCCATTCGGTTGGCGGCCGAGGTGGCCGATGCGCTGAGCGAAGCCCACACACACGGCGTCGTCCATCGAGACATCAAGCCGGAGAACATCCTGCTCTCGGGCGGGCATGCCGTCGTGACCGATTTCGGGATCGCGCGGGCGGTTAGTGCCGCAGGGGGCGAGCAGCTGACGCAGACGGGGATGGCAGTGGGGACGGCAACCTATATGAGCCCCGAGCAGGCTGCGGGCGATCAGGCGACCGACGGGCGCAGCGACATCTACAGCCTGGGCTGCGTGCTGTTCGAGATGTTGGCGGGGGAGCCACCCTACACCGGTCCAACGCCCCAGGTGGTGTTGTCGAAGCGGTTCACGGATCCGTTGCCGAAGCTGTCGGGGGCGCGGGACACGGTGCCCGACGCACTGGAGGTGGCGGTGACGACGGCGTTGGCAAAGGTGCCGGCGGATCGGTTTGCGACGGCGGGGGAGTTCAAGCAGACGCTCGAAGGCGTCGCGTCCACGATTGGGGTGTCGCAGGCGGTCTCGCACGCGGCCGGCGCGGCCCGGGCCGTTGGCGGCGTTGGCCTGCTGCGTCGCGTCGTACCTATCGCCGTGGCCGTGGTCGTCACAGGGGTTGTCGCCGTACTGCTGCTCCGGGGCGGCCCCAGCAGCAGCGTGTTGGAGATCGGGCGCACCACGCAGATCACTCGGGCGCCGGGACTGGAGATCGATCCGGCCGTGTCCCCGGACGGCAGGCTCGTGGCGTATGCTGCCGGCCCGGTTGGCCAGATGCGAGTGTACGTGCGACAACTCGCCGGCGGTCAGACGATCGCGGTGGCGGAGAATCTCGAGGGCCACCAACGTCGGCCACAGTGGTCGCCCGACGCCGCGCAGATCGCGTTTCTCTCCGATCAAAGCGTCTACCTGGTTCCCGCCCTGGGCGGCGTCCCCAGGCGCATCGGCCCGCCTCAGACCGAGGCGGTAGTACACAGCGTGGCGTGGTCGCCCAGCGGAGACGCCGTCGCGTACGTCCAGGGTGACGTCATCTACGTCGAAGCGATGGATGGTGGGGAACGTCGCTCGGTGGCGGAGGGGTTTGAGGCTCACCTGCTGCAGTGGTCGCCGGACGGCTCGCACATCGCCTACGTCTCGGGGAATCCGGGCTTCGTCTACGGCAGGGCCAACTTCGCCAATATTGCGCCGAACGCCATCTGGGTCGTGCCCTCGACTGGGGGCGACCCGATCCAGGTCACGGACAACCCCTATCTCAACGTGAGTCCGGTCTGGGCGCCGGACGGGCGGAGCATCCTGTTCGTCTCCAACCAGGGCGGCAGCCGAGATGTGTACCAGATCGCTGTGAGCGCATCGGGTGAGCCCGAGGGAGCACCGAGACGCCTCACCACCGGGCTGAACGCGCACACGATCAGCCTTGCGGCCGACGGGAACAGCTTGGCCTATTCCGTGTTCACCTACCAGGCGAACATCTGGTCCATAGCGATTCCCGAGGCCGGGCCAGTGTCCGTTTCCGAAGCGCAGCCGGTGACCGTCGGGAATCAGGCGATCGAAGGGATTGCGGTCTCAGCGGACCGTCGGTGGCTGGCGTTCGACTCGAATCGTGGGGGCAATCAGGATGTCTACCGGCGGCCACTCGTCGGTGGCGATCTCGAGCAGCTCACCACGGACCCAGCTGACGACTTTCTTCCGGACTGGTCGCCGGACGGCAGCGAGATCGTGTTCTACTCGTTCCGCAATGGGAGCCGCGATCTCTACTTGATGGCGGCGGACGGCAGTCAGCTCCTGCAGCTGACCGACGACGCCGGCCAGGAGCGGTCTCCTTCCTGGTCGCCGGATGGTCGACAGATTTCGTTTTTCTGGGACAAGACGGGAAGGTTCGAGATCTACACGCTGTCCAGGACGGGCGATGGCGGGTGGAGCGCGCCGCGGCAGATCACGGTCGATGGGGGGAGCAGCAGCCCTCGGTGGTCACCTGATGGGGCCTGGCTCGCGTACCTCAGGCAAAACGGGGAGACGAGTCTCCGGGTTATTCCGGCGGAGGGCGGCGAGCCGATCGTGTTGGTTCGCGGTGACGATTCCACGGTGACTGCGCGTCCCGAAGAGGTGCATTGGTCTGCGGACGGGCAGGAAGTCTACTATAAGGCGTACGATGCAGCTGGCAGGTCGAGCTTCTGGGCCGTCCCGATTTCCGGTGGCCCGCCGAGGCTTCTCGTGCGGTTCGACGATCCGGCGCTTCGGTCCAATCGGGATGATTTCGCCACGGACGGACAACGCCTGTACTTCACGGTCGGAGCCCTGGAGAGCGATGTGTGGGTCGTGGAGCTCTCGGTGGGGCGATGAGATGAGCGACTCTCTCGATCAGTACCCTTGACGTCATCGGCCATGCGCGTGTGGCTGATTGCGATACTCGCCGCGCTGATGTGGTCAGGCGTGGCCGCGGCGCAGACCGTGGACGTCTTGATCCTGGGCGGTCGGGTACTCGACGGCGCTGGTAATCCCTGGGTTCGGCGCGATATCGGCATCACCGGTGACCGCATCACGTTCGTCGGCGTAGCGCGGGACGCCCGCATCACATCACGCGACAGCATCGACGCGATCGGCCTGTTGGTCACCCCCGGCTTCTGGGACGTGCATTCGCACGCCGAGCTCGACGAACCGTGGGGGAAGGACGCGCGTCCCTTCCTGCACCAAGGGATCACGACGGTCGTGCTCGGCGTGGACGGGGGCGGGACCAATCGGATCACGGAGCTGTTCAGCACCTACCGCGCGAACGGCATCGGGGTCAACGTCTTGCGGTACGTCGGGCACGGAGCGGCGCGTCGTGCGGTCATGGGCAGTACTGATCGGCCGCCCACCGAGGCCGAGATGTCGGCCATGAGGACGTACGTGCGTCAGGGGATGGAGCAGGGCGCGCTTGGGCTGTCCAGCGGGCTCTTCTACACGCCTGGGTACTTCGCCACCACCGAAGAGGTCATCGAGCTCAATCGGGTGGCCGCCGAGTATGGCGGGATCTACGACACGCACGATCGCGACCTGGGGGCGGCGTATCAGGGCATCGGATACGACGCTTCGGTCCGCGAGGCGATCGAGATCGGTGAGCGCGCCGGCACGCCGGTGATCTTCAGCCATTTCAACCCGCAGGGACGGAGCAACTACGGACGTGCACCCGTTGGCGCAACGCTGATCGAGGCGGCGCGCTCTCGCGGCGTAGACGTCATGGCCGCGCAGCACGTGTACACAGCCACCCAGAGCAGTCTCCGCGCGTACGCGATCCCGCGATGGGCGAGCGTGGGCGGATGGGAGGCAACGCTCGAGCGGTTCCGCGATTCTGAGGTGGTGCAGGTCCTCGATACGGCCACGGTGTCGATGCTCGCCTTGCGCGGCGGCGCCGACAAGATCCTCTTCGCCGATCAGCGCGCGGAGTTGAACGGGAAGACCCTCGCCGAGGTCGCCGAGGCGTGGTCGATGAGCGTCCCTGCAGCAGTGCGCCGCATCCTGGAGGGTGGCAACGCGCCGGTGATGAACCTCGACCTCTACGACATCGAGAACACCCGGTATCTCGCGACCAAAGAGTGGATGATGACCTGTACGGACGGCCGCACGCCGCCGCCGGGGGCCGGGGTGGTCCACCCTCGCCCCTACGGCGCCTTTGCTCGCAAGCTGCGGCTGTTCGTCTACGATGAAGGGCTCATTTCCCTGCCCTTCGCGATCCGCGGCATGACCGCACTGGCCGCGCAGTTCTTGCGGATTCCCGATCGTGGGCTCATCAAGGAAGGGTTCTTCGCGGACATCGCCGTGTTCGACGAATCCCGGCTGCGTGACCGTGCGACCTATGAGCATCCTCATCAATACGCGGAGGGGGCTGTTCACGTCCTCGTGAACGGTCAGTTTGCGATCCGAGGCGGCGCCGTTACGGGAGTGTTGGCCGGCAGTCCCATTCCGCGAGGCGGTGCGCAATCAGGGCGCTGAGGTGAGGGGCGCACCACGCCCTCGGAGCGCGCCTGGGGCGCGGGCTGAGAGCACGCCATGGCTTCCGCTTCGTCACGCCATCGTCTGCCCGCCGGCATCGACGTTCTCTCAAGGCCTGACCACCGCTCCACTCGGACCACCCGAGGTGGAACGAGCACTCGCGCAGCACGACGCCTATTGCCGGGCGCTCGAAACGTGCGGGCTCGAGATCGTCTCGTTGTCGCCGGATCCGGCCCATCCCGATTCTCCTTTCGTCGAAGACACCGCGGTGCTCACGCCGCACTCGGCAATCATCACTCGCCCCGGCGCGCCGAGCCGACGCGGCGAGGTCGTCGCGATCGAGCTCGTGCTCGCGAAACAGTTCGACGTCATACATCGGATCGAGCCGCCGGGCACACTCGACGGGGGTGACGTCTGTCGCACGAGCGATCGCGTGCTCATCGGTCTCTCGGCGCGGACCAACGAAGCAGGTGCGCAACAGCTCGCACAGTTCCTGGCTGAAGACGGGCTGCGCTCGACGCGCCTCGACATCCGTCCGACGCGAAGTCTCCTCCACCTGAAGAGCGGCATGGCATACTTGGGCGAGGGCCGTTTGGCTGTGATCGACGCGCTGTCCGACCACCCCACGCTCGCCGAATGGGAACGCGTTCGCATCGTGTCGAGCGAAACGCACGCTGCGAACTGCCTCGTCGTGAACGACCACGTGCTCGTCGCGGAGCCCTGCCCCACATTCGCGCGCCTCCTCTCGAGCATCGGCTACACGGTCGTGCCACTCGACGTCTCCGAATTCGAGAAGATGGACGGCGGGCTGAGCTGCCTGTCGCTCCGGTTCTGAGCTGGCTGGTGCGCGTCCACCTCCTCGACGGTACATACGAGCTCTTCCGCCACTACTACGCTCTGGAGCAGCACCGCAACGCCAACGGAGACGAGGTGGCCGCCGCCCGCGGTGTCGTGGCGTCGGTCCTCATGATGCTCGAAGGCGGAGCCACCCACCTAGCCGTCGCGACCGACCACGTCATCGAGTCGTTCCGCAACGAACTGTGGCCTGGGTACAAAGACTCTTCGGGCATCGAGCCCGACATCCTCTCCCAGTTCGGGCTCCTCGAAAACGCCCTGCAGGCTCTCGGCGTGGTCGTCTGGCCGATGGTGGAGTACGA
The DNA here is from genome assembly GCA_039591795.1 of Gemmatimonadota bacterium. GTDB lineage: Bacteria > Gemmatimonadota > Gemmatimonadetes > Gemmatimonadales > GWC2-71-9 > JBDHCY01. The sequence continues at coordinate 14,290 of JBDHCY010000021.1, forward strand.
AGCGGACGATGGGTTGGCCGCCGGTGCGGCAATGGCGGCCGCGGACCCGCGCGTCGAAGAGGTCCTGATCTGCACACCCGACAAAGACCTGGCGCAGTGCGTGGACGGTCAGCGCGTCATGCAATTCGACCGCCGCAATCGTGTCGTCCTCGACGAAGAGGCGGTCAGGGCGAAGTTCGGGGTGGGGCCGGCCTCAATTCCCGACTACCTGGCGCTCGTGGGCGACTCCGCCGATGGGTTTCCGGGTATCAAGGGATGGGGGAAGAAATCGGCGTCGACGGTATTGGCTCGGTACCTCCACCTCGAGCGGATTCCCGCTTCGCCGTTGCAGTGGGAGGTGACGGTTCGCGGCGCGGCGTCCCTCGCCACCAATCTGGCTGCGCACTTCGAGGACGCGCTGCTCTTTCGCCACATCGCAACGGTGGTGCGCGAAGCACCGGTGAGTGCGACGGTGGACGAGCTCCGTTGGCGGGGGCCGACCCCGGCGCTCGGCGAGATGGCTGCAACACTGGACGTTCCCGAGCTGGTGGCGCGAGCCCGGCGTGCTGGGCAGGGGGAGTCGGGCTAACCTCCGACGTTCTGCTCCGGCGTGATCGTCCGGGGCACGTCGGTTCCCGCGCCATGCGATACCACGCTCAACCAGTCGCTCGTCCCAACCGCGCGCCCCGACCTCCGCGCGGGCCAGCGAGTCGACATCGCCCCAGGGCTCAACTTCCACATCCGGGACGGGGCGCTCTCGGGCCTCCGGTTCGCAGCCGAGGGGCTCTATCCGGTGTACCAGAGCCTCGACGGTCCTCAGCTCAAGCGGAAGTGGACGGTGATTCTCGGCACGCAGTGGGCGTTCTTCTGATGCCAGAGCGCGCCGTACAAAGACCTGTGTCGGCGCGCTGGCGGGAGCCACGAGTTGGCGATATGGTAGCGGTGAGACGCACGGTCATTCCATGGGAGGGTGCCATGCACAAGATCACCATGTTGTGCGCTTCGGCGCTCGTGTTTGGGGCGCTGCCCGCCGTGGCCCAGGAACAGCAGCTGCCGCGCTTCGTCTACGAGGCGTACAGTCAGGTCAGCGACCTCGACCAGTGGAACCGTTTCTATCGACAGCATTCGGTTCCTGTACTCCGCCAGTTGCAGGAGGAGGGCGTCATTCAAGGGTGGTCGATGAGTCAGCACCATACGGGGGGCGAGTACAACTCCCGCCTGGCGATCCGCACGTACGATTGGAGCGCGTTGGACACGTTCTGGTCCGAGTACTTCTCTCGTATCGTGAATACCGTGCCGGCTGAGACATTCAGCGCTTGGCAGGGCCTCGTCCAGGCTCACCGCGACGAGATTTGGAACTTCGGCGTCATCAACGTTGCCGACCGGCCCGTGAACTACATGTACCAGGCCGCGTTCAACATCGGCTTTGCCGACCTCGGTGCGTGGAACACGGCGTTCGCGGAGAGGACTCGACCGGTACTGGACGAATTGATGGAAGAAGGACTGCTCGGAGGCTACGTCGTCTTCAACCACAACACGGGCGAGTCCCACAACTGGAAGATGCTGTACCTCTTCGAGGACTGGGACCGGATGGACGACTGCTTCCAGCAGCTCTCCGCTCGGATGAATGAGCGGTATCCGGACGCGGCCCAAACCCAACAGCTGATTCGATCGCACGCCGATGACTTGTGGGTGCCCGTGCCGGCTGACAGCCCGGGTGGATGAGGCATCCGACTGCTGCAAGAGAAGCGCCGGGTATGCGCGCGCGGTCCTCATAGCGCGCGCGGCCCCGGCCATCGCTCATGGGTGGTCGGACGCGTGCCCGATTGACTCCACCCGGCGCTCCGATCCGAAGACGAGCAGTACGTCGCCGTCGCGAATCTGGTAATCGGCATCGGGGCTGGTGTCGAGCCGCTCCGATCCGGTCGGTGCGATTTGCTTGACCATGAGGACGCTCACGCCGTACCGCCGCCGGATGTCCAGCTCCCGAATCGTCCGTCCCACGAAGTGGGCGGGCGCCGGCACTTCGGCGAGCACGGCGTCCTCGGCGGTCGCGACTGGGGCCAGCGACGGCCGTTGGCCGACCGCCCTCGCCATGCTCCCGGCCATGTCGCGCTTGAACACTTCGGTGTTGTACCGCTCGATCACGTCTTCCGGCCAGATCCCACCGACGAGGCGTTCGCCGTCGACGACCGGGATCTCCCCACGATAATCGCCCAGCAACCGCATCACGTCCGCCAGAGACTGCTCGGGCGCCACCATCGGGTAGGACTGCGTGAGCATGATGTCCTCGGCGATCACCAGCCCCTCGAGGGCCGTCGGATCGCGCATCACCGGCCTGATCTGCTCCGTCGTGACGAGCCCGAGCAATCGATGCTCTTCGTCCGTCACGAACAGGGTACCGCCTGGATGATCGATGAACGTGCCGAGCAGCGACACGACCCCGTGGTCCGGCGATACGGTGAGCACTGGCGCGCGCATCACATCGCGCACGTGCACGTGCTGGAGCACGTTCACCGCCCGACCTTGATGAATGTCGATGCCGCGACGCAGGAGTTTGAGCGTATAGATCGACGATGGGTGGAGCTGCGTGGCGAACAGCGTCGCAATGATACAGCTGACCATGAGAGGCAAGATGATGGCGTAGTCGCCCGTGAGCTCGAAGATGATCAGAATCGCCGTGATCGGCGCGTGCGTAACCGCCGCCACGAGTGCTCCCATGCCCACGAGGGCGTACGCTCCGACGCCGCCGGTGGCGGCCGGCCACACCGATTGGACGGTGGAGCCAACGGCGCCGCCGAGCATCGCCCCGATGAACAGCGACGGCGCGAATACGCCGCCCGAGCCACCCGATCCGATCGTCAGCGAGACGGCGAGGATCTTGAGCGCGACCAATGCCAGCATGAACTGCCACACGAGCCCGCCGTGGAGCGCGGCGTCGATCGCCTCGTAGCCGACCCCGAAGACATGGGGCGCCCAGACTCCGATCACGCCGACCAGCACGCCCCCCACCACCGCCTTGGCCGGTGGGTATGCCTTGATACGCTGAAAGGCGTCCTCGACGCCGTAGAGCGCCTTGATGAACGCGATAGCCACCAGACCTGCGAGCACGCCGAGGCCGGCATAGGCCAGGAGCTCCGACGCGTGCGCCAGGCGATAGGCTGGGACGGCGAACGCTGGGAAATCGCCGAGGAAGCGATGGCTCACTACGGTTGCCGTGACGGAGGAGATGACGATCGGCGAAAACTGGGCGACGCCAAAATCGCTCAGGATGATTTCCACGGCGAACAGCGCGCCGGCGACCGGCGCATTGAACGTCGCCGCAATGCCGGCCGCCGCACCGCATCCAACGAGCGTCCGCAGCCGACGCGGATCGATCCGGAGCCACTGGCCGACCGTAGATCCCAGGGCCGACCCGATCTGCACGATCGGGCCCTCCCGCCCCACCGATCCGCCGGAGCCGATGCAGACCCCCGAGGCGAGGAGCTTGGCGAGGACGACGCGCGGACGGATCCGGCCCGACCGTAGCGCCACCGCCTCCATCACTTCGGGGACACCGTGCCCGCGAGCTTCGCGTGCGAAGTAGTAGGTGATGAGCCCCACGACGAGCCCGCCGGCCGCCGGTCCGAGAATCTTCCACCACGCGGGGAGGCTCTGGAGGTACTCGAGCGTGTACGGCCCCTGCTGCCACACCACGCGGTTGACCGTGCGGATCAGCAGACGGAACAGCACGGCGGCGCCCCCCCCCATCAACCCCACGACGAGGGCGACCAGCACCATGTAGACGTGCTCGGTTCGGCGGAGTCGGTCGTGGAGCTGCCGCAGGACGCGTACGGTGTGCCCCACCACGGTGCGAGTCCCCCAATTCTGCCCGGTCAGGGTGCGCGGACGCTCACGGGATCGGTCGGCGCTCCCGTTGCTTCAGGAGAAAGAGCCCCTCACGCATACTCGTCACGACGATCGTGCCGCTCTCGAAGAATGGATAGTTGCTCCATGTACCGGCGAACCCCGGCGCATTCTCACCGAACGGCACCGTGTCGAAGTAGCCCACCTCGCGAGGGTTCGCCGGATCCGAAATGTCGATGATCCGCAACCCGGCTACGTAGTTCGACTCGTAGACGTAATTCCCACGCACGTAGAGGTTGTGATCGCTCGCTGCTGTCTCGCCCAGGTACTCGGTGAGCACGACTGGGTCGTCCAGGTCGGTGATGTCCCACACGATCGTTCGTGTGCGCGGCGCCGACCCCGACAGCTCGTCGCCCTCATCATTCATGAAGAAGTAGCCATGGTCGTCCGAGACCCAGCCCTGATGGGCGTAGGCCACGTTGGGGTACGACACGGCGGCGAGCGGCTTGGTGTTCTGCTTGTCGGTCACGTCGGCGATCGAGAGTGCCGTCTCGTTGGCGCCGAAGCAGATCTCCTTGCCGCGGTGCTCCTCGTCGGGACCGTGGTAGACGATGCACTGTGCATCGTGACTGTACCCGGAGCGCGCGTAGCCCGTCGACGGATCGGCGAAGCAGCCGGCGAACACGGGGTTCGCGGGGTCTCGGATGTCCACCATGTGGAGCCCGCCCCCGCAGGTCTCCCCACCCATGCTGCTCCCCACCGCGTAGGCGAAGCCCGTCTCCTCGTTGATTACGATGTTGTGCGCGCTGAAGATCCCGTCGTAGTGCCCCGTCTCGGCGAACTTGACCGGCGGGTTGGCGACGCTGCGGAGCTCGGTGAGATCGAAGACTTGGATGCCGTGCGGCCCTGCGCCGTCCGACACGATGTACGCGTGGTTCTGATAGACCTTGATGTCGCGCCAGATGTTGGCCTGAGCACCCTCGGTGCGCATGAGCTCGCCGAGGTAGACGGGGCTTGCCGGTTCGGTGATGTCCACGAACGCCGTCGCGTCCACACGGCCGACGAGGGCGTACTCGCGCTGGGTCTCAGGGTCCGTCCACCCCCACACGTCGTTCACGAGAATGCCGCGGCGGGCCTGATCACCAACCGGACCCACAGCCGAGATCGGGAGGAACGAGATGAGGTCGACATCGGAGCAGGCGAACATCTCGACCGTGCCGTCTGCGCAGGCGACCTCACCGCCCACGATCGGCTCGAGCCCCGCCGCACGATCGACGACGGCGTCGGCCTTGTGCCATTCACCCGACCCGTCTTTCGCGAAGACGAAGCCCGTTCCCTCGAAGAAGGCGGCGCCCGGCGCACCCACGATCCCCATCTCGCCACGCACGGCGACCGCCCAGCCGAACGCGCCGAATGGGAGCTCGTCTTCCGCAAGCCGTTGCGTATGCGTCCATGCCCCGCCATCCCGGCGAAAGACGTCGACCGCTCCCGACCCGCTCGCTGCAGTCGGTGCGCCCACCCAGACCACGTCGCCATCGAGCGCCAACGCGATCCCGAACTGCTGCTGCCCTGTCTCGTCGGGGATCAGGGTCGACTCGAGATGCCACACCGCCTCGCGATCACGTGCGAAGGCGAACGCCGCCCCCCGTCCCTGTTCGACCCGTGGCGCGCCGACGACGGCGACCCCGTCGCCGAACGCAACAGCGGAGCCGAAGCCCGGTGCCGGCTGTTCGGGCGCGAGCCGAGTATCCTCGACCCAGGCGCCGTCAGAGCGCCGCCGGAACACGACGGCGGACCCCTCAACCTCGGCACTACCGGGCGCGCCAACCAACACGCGATCACCTTGGGCCGCGATCCGCGCGCCGAAGAGGCTACCGGCGGCGCTCCCGGAGAGCTCAGCCACGTGAGCCCACCCCCCGTCCTCCCGGGCAAACACGTACACCGAACCCGTCCGGTCGGCCCGCCCAGGCGACCCCACGGCCAGCACGTTGCCGATGATGGCGACCGCGCGCCCGAACCGATCGCCCCCTGCGCGATCGGGGAGGGCCAGACGCGCCTCGAGCGTCCAGCTCCCGGGACCGCTTCGCGCGAATACGTAGGCCGCACCGGCATCCTCGTCCTGGCCCGGCGCGCCAACGACGAGCGTGTTGGCCCACACGGACAGCGCCTGGCCGAACTCGTCGCCGATCTCGACGGAGGCGTCTGTCACGACGGCCGTTTCCCGCCACCCGGCTCCGGCCGCGTCGCGCTCGAAGACGTGCACCGAGCCGACGTGGCCCGGAGGCATCGGAAACGTCGGCAGCTCACCGGGGCGCCCGACGAACACCTGCCGGCCGGTGACGGCGATGGCCGCGGCAAAGCCGGTCATCGGCCCGACGGGGCCACCTGCAGGCCGTGACGACTGCGCGGCGAGGGGTGCCACGAGGGCAAGGGAGGCGAGAACGACCGACCAACAGCGCTGACGGGCCACCATGCTGACCTCTGCCGAGGGGGAAGGACGAAGTGTCATCAGGACCCTCCCTGGGAGCAAGGCCCCGCCTCGCGAGTATCCCTCCACCAAGCTAGTTTTCGCCCCGATGACCGAACTCCTCAACCAGCTCACGACAGCCCTCGCGGATCGCTATGACGTGGAGCGCGAGGTCGGCCGGGGCGGCATGGCGACCGTCTACCTGGCGCAAGACCGCCGGCACCGCCGTCCGGTTGCGCTCAAGGTGTTGCATCCGCATCTGGCGGTGAGCCTCGGGCCCGACCGCTTTCTCCGTGAGATCCAGATCGCCGCGCGCTTGCAGCATCCCCACATCGTGCCCCTCTACGACTCCGGCAAAGCGGGTGAGTTTCTCTACTACGTGATGCCGTACGTGGAAGGCGAATCACTCCGCCAACGTTTGCAGCGCGAGGGACGGTTGCCGCTCGAGGATGCCCTCAACGTGGCTCGTGCCGTCGCCTCCGCGCTCGACTACGCACATCGCCAGCAGGTCGTCCACCGCGACATCAAACCCGAGAACGTGATGCTCCACGACGGCGAGGCCGTCGTCACCGACTTCGGGATCGCCAAGGCCGTGACGGCCGCTGCCGCAGAGAATCTGACGCAGACCGGCACGGCCATCGGAACGCCCACGTACATGAGCCCGGAGCAAGCCTCCGGCGAAGCGGAGCTCGACGGGCGGAGCGACATCTACTCGCTCGGCGCGATGCTGTACGAGATGCTCGGCGGCACCGCGCCCTTCACCGGCCCCACGGTGCAATCCATCGTCGCGAAACTCTTCGCGGAGCCGGTCCCACCGCTCCGCGAGCGGCGCGATGACCTCCCCGAATGGCTCGAGGAGGCGGTACTCAAGTCACTCGCCAAGCGTGCCGAAGATCGGTATGACACGGCGACCCTCTTCGCGCAAGCTCTGGTCTTGCCTTCGGGGAACTCCACGCCACCGGGCATGCCGAGTGGCGCTGGTGCCCCCAAGTCGATCGCGGTCCTTCCCTTTGCCGACATGAGCCCGCAACGCGATCAGGAGTACTTCTGCGAGGGGATCGCCGAGGAGATCATCAACGCGCTCTCCAAGATCCAGGCCTTGCGCGTGGCGTCGCGAACGTCGGCGTTCGCGTTCAAAGGCAAGAACGAGGACATGGGAGCGATTGGCCGGAAGCTCAAGGTGGCGACGGTCCTCGAGGGGAGTGTCCGCAAGGCGGGTGACCGGCTCCGGGTGACGGCGCAGCTCGTCAACGTCGCCAACGGCTACCATCTCTGGAGCGAGCGCTACGACCGTCAGCTCGAAGACGTGTTCGCCATCCAAGACGAGATCGCCGAGAACATCGTCAAAGCGCTCCGCGTCGTGCTGAGCGAAGACGAGAAGCGCGCCATCGAGAAGGCGCCCACGGAAAACGTGCAAGCCTACGAGTACTACCTGCGTGGGCGGCAGTTCTTCCACCAGTTCCGACGCAGCGGGATCCAGTTCGCACGGCGCATGTTCGAGCGGGCGATCGAGGCCGACCCGCAATACGCACAAGCGTACGCGGGCGTCGCCGACTGCTGCTCGTTCCTCTACATGTACTGGGACGGGAGCAACGCGAACCTCGAGGGCGCCGACTCAGCGAGCCGGAAGGCGCTCGAGTTGGACGCCGAGCTCGCCCAGGCGCACGCGTCGCGGGGCTTCGCTCTCACGCTGAACCGGCACTACGATGAGGCTCGTGCAGAGTTCGAGGAGGCGATCCGCCTCAATCCCAAGCTCTACGAGGCGCACTATCTCTACGCGCGCGCCTGTGTCCAGGAAGGCCGCCTCGAGGACGCTGTCCGCCATTACGAAGCGGCCTCGCGGGTACGACCAGAGGATTACCAAGCGCTGATGCTCATGGATGGACCGCTTCGCGCACTCGGGCGCCCCGATGAAGCCCATGCAGCGCAGAGCAAGGGACTTCAAGTCGCCGAGAAGCACCTCGAGCTCAATCCCGACGACGCGCGCGCGCTCTACCTCAGCGCCAACGCGCTCATCCAGCTCGGCGAGCGCGAGCGTGCGCTCGACTGGGTGCGCCGGGCCTACGCCATCGACCCGACCGACTCGGGCGTCCTCTACAACGTCGCGTGCGTCTACGCGCTCGGCGGCTCGACGGACGATGCGATCGAGTGCCTCGACAAAGCCATCCAGAACGGCTTCGGCCACCGCGAGTGGCTGGATAACGACAGCGACCTCGACTCCATACGGGAAGACCCGCGGTTTCAGGAGCTGAGAGGCCGGATCTGACGCCTCGACGCGGTGCTCTCGCGGCGGAGACGGCAGCTCGCTAGTTTCTCGCCCACCATGCCCGAGCTCCTCGATCACCTGAAGTCGACCCTCGCCGATCGCTACGAGGTCCAGCGGGAGATTGGCCGGGGCGGGATGGCAACCGTCTACATCGCCCAGGACCGCCGTCACGGCCGCCCCGTCGCCCTGAAGGTGCTCCACCCCCAGCTCGCCCTGAGCCTCGGGCCCGACAGGTTCCTGCGCGAGATCCAAATCGCCGCCCGCCTTCAGCATCCACACATCGTCCCGCTCTACGACTCCGGGAAGGCCGGCGACTTCCTCTACTACGTCATGCCGTACGTCGAGGGAGAGTCGCTCCGCCAGCGCCTCGAACGCGAGGGGAAGCTCCCGGTCGACGACGCGCTCCAGATCGCTCGCGCCATCGCCGCGGCGCTCGACTACGCGCATCGCCAGCAGGTTGTCCACCGCGACATCAAGCCCGAGAACGTGATGCTCCACGACGGCGAGGCCGTCGTGACCGACTTCGGGATCGCCAAGGCCGTGACGGCTGCGGCCGGCGACAACCTGACCCAGACAGGCACGGCGGTCGGCACGCCTGCCTACATGAGCCCGGAGCAGGCGGCCGGCACCGCCGAGCTCGATGGGCGGAGCGACATCTACTCGCTCGGCGCCCTGCTCTACGAGATGCTGAGCGGGTCGGCGCCGTTTACCGGACCGACCGTACAGGCCATCATGGCCCAGCTCTTCACGAATCCCCCGCCGCCCCTTCGCGATCGCCGCGACGACTTGCCTGACTGGCTGGAGGACGTGGTCGACAAGGCGCTCGCGAAGCAGCCTGACGATCGCTACACGACGGCGAGCGAGCTGGCAGCGGCCGTCTCATGGCCCACCGGCGCCACGCCCCCTGGCGGGTCGACACCGCCCGGGAGCCCAGCCGGCTCGGGCGCCAAGTCGATCGCTGTGCTGCCGTTCGTGAACATGAGCGCCGATCCCGAGAACGAGTACTTCACCGACGGGATCGCCGAGGAGATCATCAACGCGTTGACCAAAGTGCAGGCGCTCCGCGTGGCCCCGCGGATCTCGGCCTTCGCGTTCAAGGGGAAGAACGCGGACATCGCCGAGATCGGCCGGAAGCTCAAGGTCGCCACGGTCCTCGACGGCAGCGTGCGCAAGGCGGGCGACCGGCTGCGCGTGACTGTGCAGCTCGTCAACGTCGCCGACGGCAACCACCTCTGGTCGGAGCGCTACGACCGCCAGCTGGAAGACGTGTTCGCGATCCAAGACGAGATTGCCGGCAACATCGTGAAGGCGTTGCGCGTCGTCCTGAGCGATCAAGAGAAGCGCGCCATCGAAAAGCTCCCGACCGACAACGTCAAGGCGTACGACTACTACCTGCGCGGCCGTCAGTACTTCCATCAATTCCGGCGGACGGGGATACAGTCCGCGCGGCGCATGTTCGAGCGGGCCATCGAGACCGAGGAGCGATTCGCCCTGGCCCACGCCGGGCTCGCCGACTGCTGCGCGTTCCTCTACATGTATTGGGACGGGAGTAAGGCAAACCTCGACGGAGCGGATACGGCCAGCCGGCAGGCGCTGGAGTTCGATCCGGAGCTGGCCGAGGCGCACGCCTCCCGCGGCTTCGCCCTGTCGCTGACCCGCCACTACGACGAGGCCCGACCGCATTTCGAGACGGCGATCCGATTGAACCCCAAGGCGCACGAAGCGCACTACCTCTACGCGCGAGCGTGCTTCCAAGAGGGCAAGATGGAAGACGCGGTGCGACACTACGAAGAGGCCGCACGCCTGCGACCCGAAGACTATCAGGCGATCCTCCTCGTGCAGGCACCGCTCCACGCGTTGGGCCGCCACGACGACGCCAAGGAATCACTCCGAAAGGGGCTGCACGTCGCCGAGCGTCACCTCGAGATGAACCCGGACGACACCCGCGCGCTGCTGCTCGGAGGCCAGGCGCTCATGCAACTCGGCCAGGAGGACCGGGCCCTCGACTGGGCGGGGCGGGCACTCGCTATCGACCGTGACGATCCCGGCGTGCTCTACAATGCCGCGTGCGTCTATGCCCTGGGTGGCAATGCCGACCGGGCGCTGGAATGCCTCGAGCTGGCAGTGGACAACGGTTTCGGGCATCGGGAGTGGCTCGAAAACGACACTGATCTCGACTCGTTGCGCGAGAGCCCACGGTTTGACACCCTGCTGAACAAGATCTGACGCTTGGTTCGGCCATCGGGAGACCGCTCGATCAGTCAACCGAACCGTTACGAGCCCTGAGGCGCTCGACCAGAGCCGCCGCACCGACTACCTTCTCGCCACGATGACCGACCTGCTCGACCAGTTGAAGCCCGCGTTCTCCGACCGCTACGACGTCGAGCGGGAGATCGGCCGCGGCGGGATGGCGACCGTCTACATCGCGCAGGATCGCCGCCATCACCGGCCGGTTGCCGTGAAGGTGCTCCACCCGCATCTCGCGGTGAGCCTCGGGCCCGACCGCTTCCTGCGCGAGATCCAGATCGCCGCCCGGCTCCAGCACCCGCACATCGTCCCGCTTTACGACTCCGGCCAGGCCGGCGACTTCCTCTACTACGTCATGCCGTACGTGGAGGGAGAGTCGCTCCGCCAGCGCCTCCAGCGAGACCGAAGGCTCCCAGTCGAAGAGGCGCTCCAGATCGCTCGCTCGGTGGCGGCCGCGCTCGACTACGCGCACCGCCAGCAGGTCGTCCACCGCGACATCAAGCCCGAGAACGTGATGCTCCACGACGGCGAGGCCGTCGTGACCGATTTCGGGATCGCCAAGGCCGTCACCGCGGCGGCCGGCGACAACTTGACGCAGACCGGGACGGCGGTCGGCACGCCCGCCTACATGAGTCCGGAGCAGGCAGCCGGCACGGCCGAGCTCGACGGACGGAGCGACATCTACTCGCTCGGAGCGATGCTCTACGAGATGCTGTGCGGGGCGGCACCGTTCACGGGACCGAACATGCAGGCCATCATGGCCCAGCTCTTTACCACACCGCCCCCGCCCCTCCGCGATCGCCGCGAAGATCTGCCCGACTGGCTGGAAGAGGTCGTCGAGAAGGCGCTTTCGAAGCAACCCGATGACCGTTACACGACGGCGAGCGAGCTTGCAGCGGCCGTTTCTTGGCCGGCTGGCTCAACTCCCCCCGCCGGCTCGACACCACCCGGGAGCCCCGCTGGGTCGAGCACCAAGTCGATCGCGGTGCTTCCCTTCGTGAACATGAGCGCCGACCCGGAGAACGAGTACTTCACCGACGGCGTCGCCGAAGACATCAGCAGCGCGCTGACGAAGATTCAGGCCCTGCGTGTCTCGTCGCGCACGTCGTCCTTCACGTTCAAGGGGAAGGGCCAAGACATCGGCGAGATCGGCCGGAAGCTCAAGGTGGCCACCGTGCTCGAGGGCAGCGTCCGCAAAGCCGGGAACCGGCTGCGCGTCACGGCACAGCTCGTGAACGTCGCCGATAGCTCCAATCTCTGGTCCGAGCGCTACGACCGGGAGCTCGAGGACGTCTTCGCCATCCAAGACGAGATCGCCGAGAACATCGTGCGGGCGCTGCGCGTGGTGTTGAGCGACGAGGAAAAACGCGCGATCGAAAAGGTACCAACCGAGAACGTCGAGGCCTACGACTACTACCTCCGCGGCCGATTGTTCTTCCATCAGTGGAGCCGGAACGGGATTCAGTACGCGCGGCGGATGTTCGAGCGGGCGATCGACCTCGATCCCGATTTCGCCACCGCGTACGCCGGGATCGCCGACTGTTGCGCGTTCCTCTACATGTACTGGGACGGGAGCAAGGCAAACCTCGAAGGCGCGGACTCGGCCAGCCGCAAAGCGCTGGAGCTCGATCCGGAGCTCGCCGAGGCACATGCATCGCGTGGCTTCGCGCTGTCACTCAATCGACAGTACGACGAGGCGCGCCGCGAGTACGAGACGGCGATCCGCATCAACCCGAAGCTCTACGAGGCCCACTACTTGTACGCTCGGGCCTGCCTCCAAGAGGGAGAGTTGGAGGAGGCGGTGAAGCACTTCGAGACGGCGTCGCAGGTACTCCCGGAGGACTACCAGGCACCGCTCCTCATGGTGCAGTGCCTCGCCGGGCTCGGAAGGGACGAAGAGGCCGATTCCGCGAGGCGACGGGGATTGGAGATCGCGGAGCGCCATCTCGACTTGAATCCGGATGACACGCGCGCGCTCTACCTCGGCGCGGCCGCCCTCATGGCGCTCGGCGAGCGGGAGCGCGCGCTCGAGTGGGCCGGCAACGCGTTCGCGAGCAACGAGTCCGACTCCATCGTCGCCTACAACGTGGCGTGCGTCTACTCGCTCGGCGGCATGACCGATGAGGCGAACGACTGTCTCGAGAAGGCCATCGAGAATGGGTTCGGGCATCGGGAGTGGCTCGAGCACGACAGCGATCTCGACTCACTCCGCGAGACCCCGCGCTTCCAGGCGCTGCTCAAGAGGCTCTGAGATCGCTAGGGCACGGTTGGCTGGATGACCGTCGTGAGCCAACCCACCGCCACACCAATACCCGCCCCAGCCAGCACATCTGTCGGAAAGTGCTTTCCCGCAACGACGCGCAGGACGCCCACCGCAGTCGCCGATCCGAACAACACGATGGAGTTGCGCGTCGCGTGCGAGAGCTCCTGGCGGTGTGCGAGCACGGCGTACGACGTCGCCACCGCGAACGTCGCAGCCGTGTGTCCCGAGGGGAACGACTTGCGGTTCTTGCGATCGTCGGCCACATCCGGCGCCAGCTCGGTATACAGCACCGGCCGGCTACGATGGGTCGCGACCTTGAGCCACTGGACCGCGACCTCGGTGAACGCGATCGACTTGCCGAGCACGACGAGATTGCCCCGCGCACGTTCGGAGCTCGTTCCGACCGCAGACCAAAAGGCGGCCCCGGCGGCGATACCCACCTGGAGTACGTCACTCGCCAGGTCGGCGCCGTCGGACTGGGCACCCACGACCCACCGGTCGATGCCCGGCAGCGTG
>JBDHCY010000022.1:0-26055 GCA_039591795.1 Gemmatimonadota bacterium
GACGTTCCATGAACGTGACGGTCAACGGAGTGCAACGAAAGCTTGGCGGTGAGCCGACCTTGCTCGAGCTGCTCGAGCAGCTCGAGCTCGATCCGCGCACCGTCGTCGTAGAGCACAACCAGCGCATCGTGCGGCGACCCGTCCTCACAGACGTTCAGCTCGCGGAAGGCGACGTCGTTGAAGTTGTGCACTTCGTCGGAGGTGGCTGACCAATGACACCGGCCACTGCGGGCGTGCAAGACCAGCCGCTCACCATCGGCGATCGGACCTTCCGCTCGCGACTGATGGTGGGCACCGGGAAATACCGCGACAATGCCACCATGGTACAGGCGATCGAGGCGTCGGGAGCCGAGATCGTGACGGTCGCCGTCCGGCGAGTTGATCTCGATCGCACCAAGCAAGAGGGCATTCTCCACCATCTCGATCCCGAGCGCTTGCTCTTACTCGCGAACACCGCAGGATGCTACACCGCTTCCGAGGCCGTGCGCTACGCGCGGCTTGGGCGCGAAGCGGGGTTCAATGCCTTCGTGAAGCTCGAGGTGATCGGCGATCGCCAGACACTGCTTCCGGACGTCGTGGGTCTCTTGGAGGCCACTCGTACTCTCGTGACCGAGGGCTTTCAGGTCCTCGCGTACACGAACGACGATCTCGTCACAGCGCTGCGGCTCGAGGACGCGGGCTGCGCCGCCGTGATGCCCCTCGCGTCGCCTATCGGGAGCGGACTCGGCCTCCTCGATCCGCATGGCATCCGCACCATCAAGGACCGACTGGGGGTACCGGTCATCGTCGACGCAGGTGTAGGCGCCGCGTCCGATGCGTGCATCACGATGGAACAGGGTGTGGACGGGATCCTCATGAACACCGCCATTGCGGAGGCGCGCGATTCGGTCACCATGGCTCACGCGATGCGCCACGCGGTCGAAGCTGGCCGCAGCGCCTACCTCGCGGGCCGGATGCCCCGTCGGGAGGTCGCAATCCCGTCGTCGCCAACGCGCGGCATGCTTGACTGACGGCGTCCCCGCGCGCGCCGCGGCGCTTCACATCCTCAGCGATATCGCGCGCGGTACCCACTTCGACTCGGCTCGCGACCGGCACCTGGCGGGGCTTCCCGACGCCGACCGACGGCTCGCGCACGAGATTGCCGCCGGGGTGCTTCGCACCCGAGCCACGCTCGACGCAACGCTCGCCCCACTCACCGGAAACCGGTGGCGACGACTTCCGCCACGGCTGAGAGATGTGCTGCGTGTCGGGGCCTACCAGCTCGTCGCGCTCGACCGCGTGCCGCCGCATGCCGCGGTCTCGACGACGGTTGCTCTTGCACGGACCACGACCGGGGCGGGAGCGGCGAAGCTCGTCAACGCCGTGCTTCGCCGCGTCGCGACGGAACGGTCGGATCCCGCACCGCCGCCCCCAGACCGCAATCGAGGCCGCGCCGCGGAGCTCGCCCAAGCGCATTCGCACCCGGAATGGCTCGTGGCCCGTTGGCTGGGTCGCTTCGGGCCGGTGGCGACCGAAGCCTTGCTCCAGTGGAATGACGAGCGTCCCCCACTCGTGCTGCAACCTCTCGGTTCATCGGTGGATGCGCTCCTCGAATTCATGGGTGCCGCGGGAGTTTCAGTCGAGCAAGCGCCGTACGGGGCGGGCGTCGTCGTGTCTCGAACACGTCCGCAGACGCTACCTGGCTACGCCGAGGGTCGGTGGATTGTGCAAGATTGCGCGCAGGCGCTCGTCCTTGCTTTCGCTGCAATCCCGAAAGCGTACTGTGTGTACGACGCGTGCGCTGCACCGGGTGGCAAGGCTGCTCACCTCGCCGCGGGCCGACGAGTGATCGCCGGAGACCGGACCCGCGCGCGGGTCGCCCGCCTGCGCGAGAACGCGTCTCGAGTCGGCATCACCATCCACCTCATCGTCGCAGACGCCGCCCAGCCACCAGTTCGCACCGCGGACTGCGTCTTCATCGATGCGCCCTGCACGGCAACCGGGACGCTGCGCCGACATCCTGACGCGCGCGTGCAACTCACCCCCCGACGACTCGAGACACTGGTGAGACTGCAACGGCGACTCCTCGACGCCGCCGCTGCCGTAGTGCGCCCCGGGGGTCTGCTGGTGTACGTTACGTGCTCACTTGAACCAGAGGAGAACGCAGAGCAGGTGGAGAGCTTCCTGCGTGAGCATCCTGGGTACCGGCGCACCCCGGGCGCGGCGATCGATCCCGCGAGCGCCGTCACGCCCGTGGGAGATCTCGAGCTGCTCCCGCAGCGACACGGCACTGACGGGGCCTACGCGGCGCGGCTGGAGCGCACGTCCTGATGCGCTTTCGGCCGACCTTCTCGCGGCTGCGACGCCCCGAGCTTCCATCGCTCAAGCTTCCGGCGCTCAAACTCCCTCGGGGAGCGCGCCTCGCCATGCTCGTGACGGTGGGTGCGCTGGCCGCCTTCGGGATCGGCTACCTCGTAGCAGCACTCTTCATCTTCCCTGCCCCGCTCCTCAGCGGCCGACGAGCGGTGCCGCGCCTGATCGGCCTCACGCTCGAGGAGGCGCAAGAGAAGCTCGTGGCGGCATCCCTCGACGCCACAGCCGCCGACGAAGAGTCGAGCGACCTCATCCCGGCCGGACAAGTCATCTGGCAGGAGCCGCCGGCGGGTGTCGTCGTGCCGGAACGCACAACCGTCACGTTGACCATGAGTACGGGGCCCGGCGCGGCCATTGTGCCGGACGTCACGGGCCTCGAGGCACGCCTCGCCGCGCGGATCATTGAGGCGGCCGGGCTTCGGCTCCGTCGCATCGACTCGGTACAGGCGCCCGCCCCCCGCGGGGTGACCGTGCTCTCCCGGCCGAGTCCAGGCACCGCCTTGACTCCGGGCACGGGAGTCGTGCTCACGGTGAGCCGTGGTGAGGCAACGCTCGTGGTGCCCGATGTCATCGGCCTGTCACTCGGCGATGCGGGCGCCGCAATCGAAGCGGCGGGCCTCCATCTCGGGTCGTCGTGGTCCCGACCGGAACCGGGCGCAACGGCGGGGACGGTGGTGGAGCAGCGTCCCGCTGCGGGGACCCTCGCGGCGCCAGAGAGCCCGGTGGACCTGATCTTCGCGAGCCGGCCTGACCGATGAGTGAGGTGCGCATCTGCCCCAGCGTTCTGGCGGCGGATCTCGGGCGCCTCGCCGAGGAAGTCGAGCGGGCGGAGGCTGGTGGGGCCGACTGGCTGCACGTGGACGTGATGGACGGCCGATTCGTACCGAACCTCACGTTCGGCGCGTCGTTGGTGGCGACTCTGAAACGACTCACCGAGCTCCCCATCGACGTCCATCTGATGGTGCTCGAGCCAGAGCACTTCATTGAGCCGTTTGCGGACGTCGGGGCCTCGGTGTTTACCTTTCACCCGGAAGCGACGGTGCATGTGCAACGGCAGCTCGCAGTCGTGCGCGAGCGTGGCATGCTGGCGGGACTCGCACTCAATCCGGGGAGTCCGCTCTCTCTCGCGGCGGAGGTGCTCGATGACATCGACCTCCTCCTCGTCATGAGCGTCAACCCGGGGTTTGGGGGCCAACGATACCTCGCGAGTGCGAGTGCCAAACTGAGCCGGGCACGTCAGCTACTCGACGAGAGTCGCTCCGCAGCGCTGTTGCAGGTGGACGGAGGGATCACTGCGGAGACGATCGGCCGGGCACGTACCGCCGGGGCCGACACCTTCGTCGCCGGGACCTCCGTCTTCGCCGCTTCGGATCCGACGGAGGCGGTTCGTGAGCTCCGCCGTCGCTGCTACCCTTCGGCCTAACGGAGAGTCACATCGTGCATGCACGTAATCAGTGGTTGGTCGTCTTCGGCGTCGTTGGCGCGCTTGCGCTCGGCGTGTTGCTTGCCCTTCGCTTCTCCCCAGAAATCCGGGCGGTCGCGCCGGGCACGCCGGCACCGGCCTTCACGGCTGTGGATCTCCGAACCGGTGAACCACGAGACATCCAGGCGTACTCCGGACAAGTCGTGCTCATCAACGTCTGGGCGACGTGGTGCCAGCCGTGCCGCGTCGAGATGCCATCAATGCAGCGCGCGTACGAGACCCTCAAGGCCCGCGGGTTCCGAATCGCCGCTGTCTCGATCGACGCTGGGAACCCAGAGCCCGTCCTGGCCTTCGCTGACGAGCTCGGCCTGAGCTTCGACGTGCTCCACGACCCAGACGGTTCTATTCAGCGCGTGTACCAGACGACCGGCGTGCCCGAGAGCTGGGTCGTGGACAAGTACGGCGTCATCGTCAAGAAGATCATCGGGGCCCACGAGTGGGACACGCCGGCGAATCTGGCGCTCCTGGAGCGGCTCCTCGACGACGACGGCTGACCCGAGGATGCGCTTCGATCCGCGCGCGTGGCTGATTGAGCACTGGCCGCTCAAGGTGGTCGCGTTGCTCCTCGCTCTCGCGCTTTGGGGAACCGTCGCCGCAAAACGCCCTGCCACACAGATTCGCACTGTCGAGCTTCAGGTCGAGCTTCCGAACGGCCGCGCGCTGACGCGCCAACTTCCCAATGTCTCCGCCTTGGTCGTGGGCCGGGCCAGCGGTCTGTTGGCCCTGTATCGGGAGCCGCTCCGGATTCACAAGGTCGTGCCGGACACGGTGAGCGGGGCCCAGTTCCTCCTCGCCCTCGCACCGGCCGATGTGGTCGTCTCACCCAGTGCCAACGTCGCCGTGCAGGACGTGCAGCCACGGCAGATCCTCATTGTGCTCGACGAGGTGTCGCGGCGACATGTGCCGGTGCGCGCTCGGGTCACCATTCGCCCTGACTCGGGCTACGTCCTCGTCGGGGGGATCGCGGTGATTCCGGCCGAGGTCGAGATTAGCGGCCCGCGGGCGGTCGTCGAGCCGACCGAATCGGTGGCGACGAGTCCGGTCAGCGTCTCGGGCGCCCGCGAGCCAATTCGGCTTGCCGTTCCGATTGATACCGCCGCCCTCGGCACACTCCGCGTGTCGCCGAGCGCGGTGCAAGTGGTCGCGGAGGTCGTCCCGCTGGCAGAGCGCCTCTTCAGCGCGATCCGCGTCCGTGTCACCGATGATGCATGGGCGATCGATCCAGCCGAGGTCACCTTGACGGTCCGCGGACCGGCGACGCGCGTGCTCGCACTCGCTGCGGACAGCTTTCAGGTCTCGGTAGCCCCGGGCCGGGCCGCGAGTCCGGGTCAATCGATTCCGATCGTCGTCGAGAGTCCGCCCGGCATCTCTGCCACGCCCGATCCGGCAGCTGTCGTGCTCCAACGCCGGTTGCGGTGACCGATCTCATCCTCGGCATCGAGACCTCCTGCGACGAGACCTCGGCAGCCGTGCTCGTCGAGGAGCACGGCTGCCCCGCGGTTCGGGGCCTGACGATCTTGACCCAAGACATCCACGGCGTGTTCGGCGGCGTCGTCCCGGAGCTCGCGAGCCGTGCGCACCTGGCTGCGCTTCCCGCAGTGGTCGATGCCGCGCTCGCCGAAGCCGATGCTCCACTCGGCGCGGTCGATGCCATCGCCGTCACACAGGGCCCGGGCTTGGTAGGCGCCCTTCTCGTCGGCGTCATGTACGCGAAGGGCCTTGCCTGCCGTCTCCAGCGGCCGCTGATCGGTGTTCACCACCTCGAGGCTCACCTCTTCGCCGCCACGCTCGATCATCCGGACCTCGAACCGCCATTCGTGGCACTAATCGTCTCGGGCGGCCACACGATGCTGCTCGACGTGTGCGCATGGGGCGACTACCGGCTCCTCGGTGAGACGCGGGACGACGCCGCCGGTGAGGCCTTCGACAAGGTCGCGACGCTCCTCGGGCTCGGATTCCCCGGCGGGCCGGAAATCGAGCGCCTCGCCATCACAGGTGATTCGGCCCGCTTCCCCTTCCCCCGACCGATGCGGGACACGGGGTACGAATTCTCCTTCAGTGGATTGAAGACCGCCGTGCTCCATGCCGTGCGTCGCTCCGACGACCTCGAGCGTGATCGCGCCGACCTCGCGGCGAGCTTTCAAGCCGCAGCGTTGGAGGTGCTCGTGACGAAGACCGAGCGGGCGGTACGGGAGACCGGTCGCCAGACTGTAGTCCTCGGGGGCGGTGTCGCGTGCAGCCGCACGCTCGCGCACCTGGCGCAAGAGGCGCTCTCCTCGGCTCGGGTCGTCGTCGCCCGCCCTCGATACAACGCTGACAATGCGGCGATGATCGCGCGTGCCGGCTGGTTCCATCTGCGCCAGGGCGAGCGCGCTCCCCTTGACCTCGAAGCTCGGGCTGACCTAGCCTTCCCCGGCCTCGTGCGCGAGCCATCGCCCCTTCGGAGCCATTGATGATCGTCTACCCACTCAACATCCACCTCGGCCCACTCGAGATCACCGGCTACGGCATCATGATGGCCGTGGGGTTCTTGATGGCTGGTTGGGCCGTGCAGATCAGCCTCAGAGATCGAGGGCTCAATCCCGACTTCGCTGCCGACATGGTCGTCGGTGCCGTGATCGGTGGCATCGTGGGCGCGAAGCTCTGGTACGTGGCACTGACCGGTGATCCGGCAGCGATCTTCTCCCGTGCCGGCCTGGTGTGGTACGGCGGACTCGTCGGAGGCATGATGGCACTCGCCTTCGTTGGGTGGCGCAAACGCGTACCGTTCCGACTCACCTCCGAGCTCGCCGCGCCTGCACTTGCCATGGGATACGGCCTCGGTCGCGTCGGATGTTTCCTCGTGGGAGACGACTACGGTCGCCCGACCGATTTTGCCTGGGGTGTGAAATTCCCCGAAGGGCTTCCCCCGACGACGGTGCAGTCGCTGCAACAGCAGTTCGGTGTGACGCCGCCCGCGGGCTCGCTCCCCACCGATCTCGTCGCCGTGCACGCTACGCAGCTCTACGAGGCCGCGGTCATGCTCGCGCTATTCGCGATCCTGTGGCGGCTGCGAAGACATTCTCACGCCACGGGCTGGCTCTTCGGCCTCTACCTCGTGCTCGCCGGGCTCGAACGATTCTCGATCGAATTCCTGCGTGTCAAAGACGACCGGTTCTTTGGGCCGCTTACGCTGGCACAGTTCACGGCCCTCGGGTTCGTGCTCGTCGGCTTGTGGTTGCTGGCCCGTCTGCGGAGCCCTGACCGCGCTCCGCCGGCAGAGGCGCCAGCACTCGCGATGGGCGGCGCGAAAGCCGCCTGACGCTAGGCGAGCAGGAGAACGACTGCCCCCGCGGTCGAGTTGGTGTGAGTCATGGTGAGCAGCGCGCGCGTCACGCCGAGCTCGCGCGCCCGAGCCGCTGCACGCCCGTGGAAGCGAATCTCTGGAGAACCACCGTCAGCGGGTGTCACTTCGAGCTCCCGCCAGCCGATCTGACGAGCGGCGGCGCTTCCGGCGAGTGCCTTGAACGCAGCCTCTTTCGCGGCGAGTCGAACCGCCGCGTGTTGCACCGGCTCAGCTCGAACAGCGCAATAGTCCCATTCAGCGACGGTGAGCAGTCGTCTCGCGGCGCGCTCGCCATGCCGCGCCCACAGGCGGGCCACACGATCGACCTCCACGAGATCGATCCCGAGCCCCACGACCAGCGTCACTGCTCGCGTGCGACGAATAGACGCCGCCGGTACACGGCCCCCCCCATTCGAACCGCAACGATATACCCGCCGTCGCGCACACGCGCGCCGCTGGCCGTGGCGAGATCCCACTCGAACTCAGCAGTGCCTGCGGGCAACATCACTCGGAACACGGGTTCACCTGCGAACGTGTAGACCACGAACTCCACCTCGCTGCTCGATACCGGCCACGCAACCACAACACGATCACCTCGCACCGGGTTGTCCGAGAGCACGAGGCTATCGGTTGCCTGGGCGCGTGAGGCCCCCAGTACGCGGGTATCGTCCGTTGCGAGGGCGATGGCGTCGAGCCACCACTCCATCTCTTGCGAGATGAAGCGGAGCCGCAAGCGCCCAGTCGCAGGAGCCGGGAGATCCACGCGCATCGGGTACCACTCGGGCGCAGCTCCCGCCAACTCGGCAAGATCGTGCCACACGCCGCCATCGGCATACTGCACGATCCCGCGCCGCGTCGGCACGAAGAACGAACCCGCGTGCCTGGTCCAGAGCTGGAGCCAGAGTCGCGTGCGGCCGGCGACATCGAATTCTGGGGAAACCAGCGTGTCACCCACGCCGTGCCATGCGCCGTCTCCCACCAGCGCATCGGTCGACACCGACCAGCCGACCCACGCGCCGTCACCCGCCTCGGCACCGGCATGGGTCAGTAGCTCGGCTCGGACGGCGCTGCCGTCCGAGACCACCGCGCTGGGCGGTACTTGGTCGCGTGCACCGCGAAAGGTCGTGTAGTAGCGTCCCGCGTCGAGGGAATCGGCCTCGAGGATCGCAGCCGTCGGTGTGCCGAGCGTCGTGTACGTGGTGACGCGGCGCGAGTGCAGTCCAACACCTCGCTCCACCAGAACGATCTCTGGCCAGAGCGCCTCGAACCTCGATCCGGCTGGAGTGAGTCCCGACGGGCCGATGGCACGATCGGGCGCACTCGCCTGCTCTATGACTGCCAATGCGAAGGGGAGGTTGTCGGCATGCACCTGCGCCAACAAGTCGGCGTCGTCGGGAAACAGGAACCCGTACCAGTTCCCCCCAACGCAGCAACCACTCGTCAGCTCGACTGTAAAGGCAACCGTCCCAAGAGCCCCGTACGCCCAATCGGTATACTCGCCGTTGACGCGATAGAGATGCCAGCCTGGCCCCGGATCGTACTTCAGCCGGATCGATTCGGGCACACGGTCGAGCACGGCGGGCACCAAAGAGGTCCCTCCGAAGGCCCGATACACGGTCGCATCGGGAGCGATGGCTGCCGGCGCGTAGCCATAGGGATGGAGGATGAGCCCGGTATAGGTGTGATATGACACGCTGAGCACAGGTGGGTGCTGCTCATGGAAGCGCACCAGGGCAGCCACCTCGGGCTCAGACCCCGGCCCGGGGCCCCTGTACGTCTCTGCGGCGGGGTTCGCACTCGAGCCGATGTCGTCCAGACCCCAGAACCTGGGGTAGTTCCGATTCAGGTCGACCCCAACTGAGCCGTCCGGGTTGAGGCGTCGGTTCTTTCGCCAGAGGCGTTCCGCGTCAAATGAGTACTGGTAGCCGTCAGGATTGGCGACTGGAATCACCCACACGTCTCGAGCATCGAGCAGCGGGGCCTCGAGCGAGTCGGCGAGGTAACGGACGAGGTGCATCGCCATCGTCGTCGACACCCACTCGCGCGCGTGATGTGTTGCGAGAAAGAGCACGTTTGGCCGGGCTGGCACATCGTCGGGGGCACCGAGCTTCACGGCGAGGATGGGCCGGCCCTCGCCCGACACACCGATGGAGTCGAGGTGCACGTGAGAGCGAACGGCGGCGAACGCTTGGAGCTGGCTCCGGACTCCAGTGCCCGGAGAGTCGAAATCGAAGTAGTTCGCGGGCGGGGCAACCGGGGGGGGCGCTGCCAGCCCGGTCTCGTCAACCACGAATCCCTCAGCGAAGAGCAGTCGTCTCGTTTCGGGGCTCACGACGATGACCGCCCGCTCCGCACCAGTGGCATCTACCTCAACCGAGGCGACCTCGAAGCCGAGCCGAGCGAGCCGCGCCAAATCGTCGGGCCCCGCCACCGGGACGCGTGCCACAACGAGCGCTTGGAGGAGGGCGATCGCGACCGTCAGGGGAGCCATGACCCGAGCCATGTTGGGACTGGCAGATACCCCCCACCTACCAGACCGAGCCACACGAGCACGGCCGCAACCGGCAGCCCGATGGCAAAGACGGGCCATAGCGGCGGACGCCACGCGGCCAGCAGCTCCGCTTCACCGCGCCACATAGCCTCTTCGTGCACGGCGCTGTTCTGCAGTGCGACCCATGCCGTATCGAGTCGCCGGACGGTGCCGAGCACCGCGTCTTGCCACGTGTCGAGTAGCTCGCGGTCGGCGGGGTCGGCCTCCCGGAGTCCGTGAGCGGCCACCTCGAGGCGATCGAGCGCCTCGATGAAGGCGCCACCGACACTCCCGAGGCGCGCGGTGAGTGCACGCCGTTCCGAGGAGCTGACGGGGAGTCGGCGCCGCCGACGTCTGGGCAAGCGGGCCCGCCGCGCCGCGTCGGCGAGGCGTTGCTCAGCTCGGGCAACGACGCGGTCGGCCGCTGCCCGCACGGCCAGCTCCCACGCCTCGAGCCACGCGGAGCGTCCAAGCGCAATGAGCATGGCGTCACGCCGCCCCTCAGTCGCGGCCTCGCGCGCGTCTCCCGCCATCTGCAACACGCCGGCGAGCAGGCGTTCCCGGATGTCGTCGAGCTGCGAGGGGTCAGCGGCGCCTGGCACCGCCACCTTTCCCAGCGACGACCCCAGATCCGGAACGGCGGCCGAGGCCTCCAGGCGCATCGCGTCTATCCGACGAGCGCGGGGAGCACCCGCGCGAGATCCGTGAGGTCATCGAACACGTGGTGAGCCCCCGCAGCGTACAGCTCGGCCTCGCCATAGGATCCGGTGGCCACCGCCACTGTGCGGGCCCCAGCGCCAAGTCCACAGGCGACGTCCGCAGGGGTGTCCCCGACAACGACTGCACGAGCCGGATCAGGGGATGCACCGAAGAGTGCACGCGCACGTGCGAATGCGACGGCTGGGAGCTCCCCGCGGATCGCTGAGTCGGAACCGAACGCGCCGACTCGGAATCGTTCCGCGGAAACGCCTGCCGCCCGAAGCTTCAACCGAGCACCGTCTTGGACATTGCCGGTGAGCAGGCCGATGACGACTCCCGCCTCCCGCTCGAGCGCGTCGAGCAGCCTCGACACGCCCGGAAGGAGAACGGTGCGGCCCGGCGCTCGGTCGAGCTCTTCGTCGAGGTGGGCGACATACCGTTGGCACACAGCATGGAGGCGTTGCGGCTCCTGCGGATCCGGATCGCCGGCGAGCGCGAACAGTTCACCGACGATTTGTAGGTCGGTCTTGCCGTCGAACCGGTAGTCATCGAGCGGCAGTTCGCGACCAAGCTCTGCCCCGATGGCGCGCCCAATCGCCCGGCGGCCGGCGCCGTCGGTCCAGAGGAGCGTACCATCGATGTCGAAAAGCACCAGTTTCATGGAGTCTTGCCAAGGGCGAGCCCGACGCCGACAAAGATACACGCTGCCCCGACCCCCTGCGCAGGGCTCGGCACTTCACCGAGCCAAGGCCAAGCGATCAGGACCGTGAGCACGGGCGTCAGATAGCTGAACACCGCCGTGCGCGTCGCTCCGATGAGGCGGACCCCGCGCGCCCAGATCAGGTATGCGAACACAAGGGCCCCAAGGGCGCTGAACGCGATCGCGGCAAAGGTCCAGAGGGGCACGTGGGTCCAGGGCGTGTCCAAAACCGACGGTGTCGCAGCACCGAGAAGCGGGAGGGCTCCGGAGACCATCGTCCAGGCGGTCGTCCGCACGGCGCCCAGTCGGGCGACGAGGGGACGGATTCCAACCGTGAACGCTGCCCAACAGGCCGTTCCCGTGAGCACGAGGAGATCGCCAAGGAGCGTCCCACGTAGCGCAAGCTCTTCGGCACCCCCGATCACGAGGATCGCAACACCGAGCGAAGCGAGCGCGAGGGCGGTTGCAGAGCGCCCGCCGTGTCGTTCGGTACCGAGCATCTGACTGAGTACAGCGGTGAAGACGGGCACGCCCGCGAGAAGGATCGCCGCGTTGCCTGCCCGCGTGCGTGCGATGCCCTCGATGAAGCAGACCTGGTAGGCGAAGTTCCCCAGCAGGCCGAGTCCAATGAGCCGGACAATATCGGCACGGCTGAGTCGGAGAGGTGGGTTGCGAAGGGCGATGACGGCCATGGCTGCAGCAGCCAGCGGAAACCGAATTCCGTTGAACGCGAGCGGGCTGAGATGTGCGAGCGCGAGCTTCACCACGATGAAGTTGACGGCCCAGACCGCGGCCATCAGGACGAGCAGGAGCTCGATTAAGTTGGGTCGGCGCACCCAGGCACCCCGGCGACGCTGCGCGCCGTGCGCACGCCACGGATCAGTGCTTCTGCGAGCGCCTCCTGGGCCAGCAACTCGACCTGGAGTGGGTCATCGGGACGCAACTCCTCGGTCGCCAGCGCGAAGACGACGTCGCCGTCGAGGGCTGTTCCGACTGGGGTCACCTGCCGCGCCAGGGCGTCGGCGGCCATCCGAGCCACCTCGAACAGCGCCTGACGGTCGAGCGTCGCGTTGGTAGCGACCACGGCAAGCGTCGTGCTCTGTCCGGGCCGCGGGAACTTTCCCGGTACGCCTTCCCCTCGGGCGAGGAGACGTGCGGCGTCGGCAAACGATCCATCGGCCCGCCGGGCGCCGGCCAAGATGGCTCCTTGCCCATCACGCACATCGCCGAACGCGTTGAGCACGGCAAGCGCTCCAACGACGAGGTCGCCGACCTGAACGGACCAAGTACCGACACCGCCTTTCATCATGCCCTCAGGCCCGAGCGCTTTGCCAACGGTCGCGCCCGTCCCCGCCCCGACCGAGCCCTCGTCTACCGTACTGCCCGCCGCTGCGCATGCGTGTTCGGCGTCCGCTGCAGTGGGCCAGCGGTCCGCTGCCCCGACGGCGAGATCGAATATCACTGCTGTGGGGACGATAGGGACTACACCGGCTCTGCCGACAGGAAACCCGATGTCGCGGCGCCGCAGCCACTGCATGACACCGTCAGCCGCGCCGAGCCCGAAGGCACTCCCCCCTGTGAACAGGAGTGCGTGCGCGCGGCCCACGAGATGATCGGTCCGGAGCGCATCGAGCTCGCGCGTGCCCGTCGCGCGGCCCCGCACGTAGACGGCACCCGGCGCTCCCCGTGGTGGCGCCAGCACCGCGGTGCACCCCGTCGCCGCTTCGGGATCGCTCCAGTGCCCGACGCGGAACCCGGGAACGTCGGTGAGCGCTCGACTCACGTCGATGGGCCGCCGGCCCCCTCGGCAGTGCCGGCGCAGCTACTGCAGTGTGTGACGCCGCGGAATGAGCAGATGATGCAGATGAAGGTGCCACAGTCGGTGCAGGGATACCCCTCCGACGCTCGCTCCTCGCGCCCACACGCTCGGCAGATCATGGCGTCTCGCTCGTTCAGATCGGCCTTTGCCATCTCATCCCCTCTCGCTAGACGTCCAAGGCGTATGCCCGGATCTTGTTGATCAGGGTTGCCCGTGCGATGCCGAGCTCGCGCGCTGCGCGAGTGCGGTTGCCGCCGTACCGCCGGACGGTTCGCTCGATGTGCGCGCGCTCCACCTCGGCGAGTGTGGCCGGCGGTAGCACCTGGCCCCGGATTTCGTCTGGAAGATGCTCGAGTGTGACCGTCGGCGCGTGGCCCGCGGCCAGGAGGGCTCGCTCCAGCGCATTGCGCATCTGGCGAACGTTGCCAGGCCACGGGTGCTGGAGCAAGCGGTCAGCGACGTCTTCATCGAGTCGGGACGGTGCCGTGCCGATGTCGGCACGTAGCACTCGGTGCAGACCGTCGATCACGACGGCGACGTCCTCCTTCGAGCGATCGCGAACGGGTGGGATGCGCAGGTGAACGGCTTCGTCGGTCAGGAGCATTGCGCCACCGTCGGCTCCA
This sequence comes from Gemmatimonadota bacterium, assembly GCA_039591795.1. Taxonomy (GTDB): domain Bacteria; phylum Gemmatimonadota; class Gemmatimonadetes; order Gemmatimonadales; family GWC2-71-9; genus JBDHCY01. Next base: position 13,532 of record JBDHCY010000022.1, read on the forward strand.
TCGCCCGCCGTCGCGATCATCCGGGGCGCACCGGGCCCGTGCTGAGTTGTCGCCAGGGCGGCTGCCACGCGCAGTGGAGGCTCAGCTTCGCCGAGCTCACGGAGGAGGAGCGAACCACCGTGCGCGGTTCGAACAAGTCGCGGAAGCTCGTCGGCCGAGAGGGCGCGAGCGTTCGCCTCGATGAGTGTGCCGGGTGCCGGCCGCGAAAGGGCATGAATCAGACGGGCGGCCCACCGCCGACCGGTGCCAGGCTCGCCACGCAAGACGACGTGGCGTCCCTCGCGCGCGGCCTCGACCATCGCGGCCCGAAGGTCACACATGGGCTCCGACGCACCGAGTCCTTCGAGCATGGCCCCCTCGGTTTCCGCACCGAGCGATGCTCGAACCGGGCCCGACATCGTCACATCGCTCACGGGACCAGCACGCGGAGACCGCCCGGCACCATTGTCGCCGTGACAGGTGTCTCGCCTGCCGATTCGCCATCGAGCTGAACGGGGCGTGCATCGCGCGCGACGATCGTGATTTCCTTGCCACGCAACCGGAGGACGCGGCTGCCATTTTCCTGCGGGTCGTAGCACAGCTCAAACATCGCCAGCGCCGCTTGGGTCGGCGAGTCTGCCCGCACGATGAAGATGTCGAAGAGCCCGTCGTCGAGGCGAACAGGGCCGCCGAGGCGGAGCACGCCCGGTATGATCTCGGGACAATTGGCGACGAGCACCGTTGCGGCCGGCCCCTCGACTGTCGTGCCATCAACGGTGACGGTGTGCTGGGCGTTTGCGACGTCCCCCAGGGCCCTGAGCCCGGTCGCAACGTACGCCAGCATGCCCCATCGCCGTTTGGCGCCGCCCGTCGTGTCGCGCATCATGACGGCATCGAACCCCGCACCGGCGCCCACTGCGAAATAGTGGACGCCGTCGTCGCGCTCCACGCGACCCACGTCGACCCGCCGCGGGCGAGCGCGAAGGAGCGCCGCAGCCGCTGCGGCATGCTTCTGCGGGAGGCGGAGGTTCCCTGCCAGGAGATTGCCGGTCCCGCCGGCGATCAATCCGAGAGGGATGTCGGTCCCGATCAGCTCTGCCGCCGCCTGCATGGCCGTGCCATCACCTCCATATACAACGACCACGTCACTCTGGGCATCGCGGGCCTGCGCCGCCAAGCGTCGCGCGTCGCCCGGCCCACGAATGGTGCCGACCTCGACCGACCAGCCCCCTCCCTCGAACGTCTCCCGGACGCGGATCACTCCGCGCGGCACCGTGCCGCCCGCGAGGGGGTTCGCGATCAGAACGGCCCGGACCATGCTAGTACCGTCGCTCCCACAACAAGTCGATGCCGAACTGCTGATCCAAGGTCGTGGCCGAGCCGCGACGACAGAGGTTGACCGGCTCGGCCGATATCTCCGTCCGCCACTGACGACTGAATCGATACTGGAGGGTCGCGCCGGGGAGGAACGTCTGCCCCACAGGGCAGTAGGTGGCGCTGGCGATCACAAACGTCTTTCGGCCGAGCTGGACGCCGGCGCGGGCCACCCACGGTCCGTCAGCAACGTCAGAGGGACGGAGCTCGAGATAGTCGAGCGGCACACGAAGGTCCGATACTAACGCGCGCTCTAGCTCCCCCGAAAGAAGTCCGGCCGCTTGTTGGACCACGAATCGCTGGTTGTCCCTCGGATCGCCGGTTGCGGCGAGCTGAAAGCTCGGGCGGCCGAACAGCAGATACGAGATGATCTCCGTCTCGGGCAGCGGCGGCTCGACATCAGAAGTGAGCGTGAGCCGTGGGGCGAGAAGCGTTCCGCCGATGTGTGCATAGATCTCGATCTGCTCGGGTTCGTTCTCGGTCGGCACCGTGCTCACCGTGTACGACGCATTGAGATCGAGCTGGGCATTGAGGTCCGGAGTCCCGAAGTACTGGACAGACCCGTCGGTTACGAGGAACTGTCGCGTAGCGACTCGAAGCGGGAGTCGGTACGTCCCCCGCTGGGCATTGAGCGTGCCATCGAGGCGATACGCGCCGGCGTCCTTCTCGACGGTGAGCTGCCCGCCGAGTTGGACGTTCGCTTCTCCCGACCGGAGCCAGACGTCGGGCCCCATCTCGAGTTGCAGCTCGCGAATTCGCAGCGAGTCGAGGAGCCGAGTGCGAAGCGGCGTGGCGAGCCCACGGGCCCGCAGTTCCTCGATGGAGAACACCTCGCGAGCCAGCGAGTCCTCGAGGCTGATGATGCGCTTTTCGAGCAGGTCTCGAAAGTACAGCACCCCCTCATTCACCAGAACCGCACCGGTCAACTGGGCACCGATGAACGGCCCGGTGAGCTTGACCGCCTGGTCGGGCCCTTGGGTCGATACGACGAGCGTGAGTTGATCTCGCACGTCGAGCAACTCGAATTGATTCGCGATGATCGAGAGATCCATACTCGGCTGCGATAGCTCGATCAGACGCACGTGTCCGTAAATCGTCAGGGTTCCCGTGCCCGTGCGCACCGCCATGCGATCGACGAGGATAGTGTCGCCACGTAAGATCAGCTCGCCGTAGATCGTCTCATGCCGCACGTTCAGACCGGGATAGCTCGCGGCTCCGTCTCGGATTGCGATACTGCCGGTCAGCGCTGGCTCCTCCCAGCTCCCCGCAATGGCGACGTCAGCGGTGAACGTGCCATCGACCTGCTCCATCAACGTGGTCATGGCACCGAGCACGCTCATGTCGACGCTGTCTGCGTTGGCTCGCACTTCGAGCGGCCCGGGCAATCGCCGCCGCTCCGCACCGACGAGCGCGAGGTCGAGCGGGAGCTGGGCCGTCATCGTGAGAATCGGCGACCCCGCCCGTTCGACCGACGGCCACAAGTCCAGGTTGCTGCGCAGCTGTCGATCGGAGTAGGTCACCGCTCCTTCGAGCAGGGGCGCGCTGAAGTCGCGGAAGCGCCCGTCGGTCAAGCGCATGCTCCCGACTATCCGTGGATCGCGGGCAGTACCCTCGACGACGACGTCCACGTCGAGCAGCCCACCGATCCCAACGGTGTCGAACTCAACGAGATCGTAGACGTCTTCGAGGTGGAGACCGCGCCCCTCCAGCGCCCACGCTGCTTGGCCGGCCTTGGGGAGTCTGCCCTCGACAGCGAGGAGCGCCTCTCCCAGAACTGGGACGAGCTCGAATCGGTCGAAGATGATGGCGCTGTCAGTCGCCACAACCCGGCGCTGCTGCTCCATCGTCCAGACGCCCGACGGGAGGAGGACGCGCAGTGAGTCGACGACGACGGTCGTCGTATCGGGCGTCCGCTGCAACCGTCCTCCGACGACCGTGGCCCCCCCCCGACCAAACCTGCTGCGCGCCGTCCAGGAGAGATCACGCACCGCACCGGCAAGCGTTCCCTCAACGCCGCCGAACCCCCAGTTGCCGATGCCGAGGGTATCGGCACCGAACGAGGCCCACGCCGAATCGGCCCCGCCACGTAGCCACCGCCCCTGGAGTGCCATTTCCGGTGTGTGGAATGTGCGCCACGCGAGGTCGCGCGCCGTGGCTTCCGCCCGCACGCCGATCGCTGCCCAGGGACCCTCGACGACGAGCGTGGCATCACCGGCTCCGCGGAGGCGCTCTCCGGGAATCGAATCAGGGACCGGGAACGCCCAGAGAAAGAGGGAGTCGAGCGGAGCGAGGGAGTCGGCCGCCACACGCACCGTCAACCGACCTGTCTGCGCCGATCTCCACGCCAACGTGCCGACGGCTTGAATCCGAACGCCCACAAAGTCGGCTTCGAGCGCCTCGAAATTGATGAGCTCGTCGCGGACGCTGAAGGCGAGTGCGACGGTGTCGAGCGGAGTGCCGGCAAGCCGTGATGGGCCCACGTCGACACGAAGACCTCCAGCCGGTGCTCCCGAGTCGGGCACCACGATCGACCCGAGCGCAGTGAGTGTCACACTGCCGGGTGGCGCGTCGACCCACAACGTGGAGGGATCGACGGCATCGAGCGCCAAGTCGAGATCGGTGAACGCCACTGCCGCCGGGGCGAGCCCAACGATCGAGCGGCCGCGTACGCGGCCCGACCCAATCGTGAGATCGACATCGAGAGCGAGGGAATCAAGCGGGCCGTTCGCCACGATCCGACCCCGGTAGGAGCCGCCGACCGCCAGGCCGGGATAACTCACGCGGATCCCGTCGAGTGCCAGCGGCCCGGCAATTACTTCGGCGTCGAACAGAGTACTGGGAGCGCGGGTGTCGAGACGGACGCGCCCCGTGGCGACGGTGACCGGCAACCCCTCGTCGTGATGCTCCAGCGTCCCGTTGAGCGTCGCGTTGCGCCACGGGCCGGTGAGCATCCCGAACATCCCGAGGCGGCCCCGCAGGGCGAACCCGGGGACGAGTGTGCGCACGGTGGCGAGGGCGACGCTTGCACTCCCAACGTCCATGCCTCGAAACACGAGCGCGTCGTCACCGCCAATTGCCACCAGGCCACTGGCTGTCACATAGGTCGTGGGCAGTCCTTCGGCTCGTCGGTCGCGGAATGCCCAATCCAGATTGGCGCGCAACGCATCGAGCGGCCCCTCGAGCTCCGTCCGCCCAGTGATCGTCCCATCGAAGGGTACGGTGTCGAGGAGCGGCTCGATCAGCGAGACGTCGGCGTCGACGGTGCGGATCGAGATGCCGTGGACCACGACTCTCCTGCCGTCGGTCTCGACCGCGAGTCGCCCGTCAAGCTCGGTCGGCCCGTCGCGATACCGCAGCCCGTCGAGATCGATCGCCACCGCGCCGTCCGCTCCGACCGCGATGGTTCCTGCACCAGAGGCTGTGCCACGACGCGGTATCAGATCACTCAGGAAGGCAAACTCAGCAGCGTCGGCCTCCTCGAGGTCGATCGCCGCGGTGGCCTCGAGATCGCCGGTCGGCCAGCGGAACACCCCTTCGCCACGCACGCGCGACCGATCGAGCGCCAGCCGGAGATCGGTGAATTCGAGTGAGTCTCCCGCGAGCCGGAGCTGGCCCTCGAGCTCGCGCAGCCGCAGGGGCGGATCGGACATGTCCGCGGCCAAGTGCCTGACGATCGCCCCAACCCCGCGCTCGCCGGGAGATGAGATGACGAGCTCGGCAAACGAGGCGTCGAGCGAATCGATCGTTCGCGGGGGCCCGTCGTCTATGTCCAGCGTGATGTGCCCGCCCTCCACCGTGACGTCATAGAAGGCGATAAAGGGCGAAGACCCGGGGCCGGAGTCGGTCGACTCCCGCCGCACGAGTGCCTCGATGTTGATCGCGCCGGAGGAATCTCGGTGGATATCCAGGTCGGGCTCGACGAGCATCAGCCGTCGCAGCACAACCCGCCCACCCAAGAAGTCGATCGGCCAGTACCGCACGTCGATCGTCGGGAAGCGTGCGATGGGCACGGAATCGGCTCCGATGATCACCACGTCGCGCAAGTTGAGCCCAGCCCAGACCGAACCCGTCAACCCACCGATCTCCAGCCGGCCGTTGAGCTGCGCCGACACTGTCTCCGCAACCCACCGGGTGACCAAGGCCCGTCCAGTCGCGGTGCGTACGAGTGACCAGCCAGCACCGAGCACGATCGCCGACGCCCCGACGAGCACCCACAGGGTCCACCTGAGCGCAGAGCGCACGTTCATTAGAACGCCTGCCCCACGGAGAAGTGCACCGAGAGTTGATTGAGCAAGCCGCTCCCTCGGCGTAAGACGAATTGGGGTGACGCCAACACGATCTCCGTCGCCGTTTGGTAGTACAGCGGCCCACGCTGCCGATCGTACGGGTTCCACGCGACGTCGAGCCGCATCGGACCGACCGGCGTCGCAAGGCGTACCCCGGCGCCGGGCGTCACGCGGATCGCTCCTGCCTCAGCCGCGCCAGGGCCGCGCTCCCATACTTGTCCAGCGTCGAGAAAGAACGCGAGCCGGGTTCGCTCGGGATACACCGGCGAGCGCACACGAAGTTCCGCGTTTCCAACGAGCAGCGTGCTGCCACCCGTCGGCGCCACGCGGGTGCCGCCGAAGGTCGTGTCTCCCTGCGCGACACCGATCTGCTGAACATAGACGACGGGCCCGAGCTCGTTCTGTGAATACCCCCGGACGCTGTTCGCGCCACCGGCATAGAACCGTTGATCGGAAGGCACGAACTGCACCGTCGAGTCCGCGACGACGAACTCCTTTGCGAAGAGGAGTCCAGCTTGGAGCCGCCAAGAGAACACAGCGCTCTGCCCGACGGGGTAGTAGAACGCCACCTCGCCCAATGCGCGGTTGAACTGAATCAGGGAATCGGATGCGACGGCAGGCGACGAATGGACGATCCCCAAGACGTGACGCGCCCCCGTTGAAGGGTTCAAGAGATTGTCGGTGCCGTCGTACGTCAGGCGCAATCCGATGAGGCCGGTACGGCGGGGGTCGGTGAGGAGATCCACATCCTCAGCCACGCATGCGTTGAACTGGGCACACAGCGTCGCCGCGTCGGCGCGGGTGAAGCCGTAGGACAAATCGTATGACAGCGTGAGTGGCAGACGAGGGCCCAGACGATGTGTGAGGCCGATGCCTCCGCCAACTGCCCGCCGTACGTAGGCGCGGGGCTCCGAGCGCTCCTCGGCGTAGAGACCAACCAAGGTCGAGAGCGAGGTCCCGAGCAACCAGGGCTGGCGCACAGCGGCACTCAGGCTGTAGTTCGTGCGGGCAGCGGTGAAATCGCCATCCAACTCACCACAGAGCAACCCGCTCTGCCAACCGAAGGCGAAGGGTTCCCCGACCCCGATCTTCGAGAGGCGCAGACCCAAATCGAATGTGCGGGCACCACCCAAGAAGTTGCGGGCTGTCCAACCAGCCTGGACGCGAAAGCAATCGAGTGTCGCGTAGCCAGCTCCGAGGCGAATCCGACGCAAGGCGCCCTCGGTCACAGAAACGCCGATGCGCACCGAGAGAATCGAATCGCCGTCGGTCAATTCCGGTGGCACGGTGTCCAGGAGCGTTACGCTCGCGAAGCGAAACGTCTCGAGCTGATAGAGCTCACGCTGACTGGCATACAGAGCGCGCTGACTGAAGGGCTCACCGACGGCTGGCCGAACCAGCCGCCGCACGATGGCCGTGTCCACCGCCTGAAGACCTGTGACCTCGACGGCGCCGACGCGCGCGGCAGGCCCCGGGATGGCCTCGAAGAGGAGTCGAGCACGTCGCGTGCCCGGCGCGATGAGTGTGTCCTGAAAACTCCGCAGCACGCGTGCCCAGGGATGCCCTGCGTCGCGCAGAGCCATCTCGATGGTGTCAGCAGCTGCAACGAAGCGGAACCGGTCGAACGGATCGCCGACGCGCAGCGGAAGGTCGCGGCGGAGCGCCGCTGCATCGAGCATCGGCTCAACGCCCTCGACGACGAGCGAGTCGACGACAATGGGTTCACCCTCGTTGAACGCAAAGGTGACCCAGACGTCCCCGGCTGACCGGCGCACGAGCGTGTCCACGATGACGTCGGGATAGCCGCTCTGACGGTACAGGAGGAGGAGCCGCTACACATCGCGACGAAATTCCGTCTTGTCGAAACGTCTCTTCTCGCCGAGGCCAACCCAACCGAACGCGACGGTGCGGGCAAACCACGACGAGTTGGAAGTGTGGATCGCGGTGGCCAACGTCAGATCGTCCAGCGCACGATTTCCGTCGAACGAGAGCCCTCGAACGATGCGGGCGGCATCCTGCGCGCCAAGGGGCGCGGTGAGGCTCAAGACGATGGCGAGAGGCTGTACCAGCCGCATAAGTGGCGAACAGTTAAGGACTTCGCATACGGTGTCAAGGTTTTGGACGCCTCGTGCGTCCTCCAATAAACGCCTGGCCGTCAGCCGAACCGCCTCGTAGTTTGAGGGCCGATCATGTCCATCTACACCAAGACCGGGGATTCGGGCGAGACCAGCTTGTTCGGCGGCGGGCGCGTCCCCAAAGACCACCCCCGCGTAGCCGCCTACGGCGACGTGGACGAGCTGAACGCGGCCATCGGCCTCGCGGCGGCGAGCGAACCTCCCGCCGACGGAGCGCTGCTCCAGCAAATACAGCGCGATCTCCTGTCCATCGGCTCGATTCTCGCCACCCCAGCACCCGAGCGCGTCGCCCGCGCCCTCGCCAAGGCCGACTTCGGGGAGGACCGGGTCACACGTCTCGAGCAGGCGATCGACGGGTTGAGTGAGGAGCTGCCAGCCCTGGCCACGTTCGTGCTTCCCGCCGGGGTCGCGCGGGCCGCCGCGTTGCACGTCGCGCGCACGGTCTGTCGTCGCGCCGAACGCTCAGTCGTGGCGTTGGCTCGAATGGAATCGGTCCCCGAGGCCCTGACCGCATACCTCAATCGGCTGTCTGACCTGCTGTTCATGCTCGCGCGCGCGGCGAACCATCGCGCCGGTCGTGCAGAGCAGCCCTGGTGAGAGGAACCCGCGCCTTCGATGGAGCCGAGCGTCGCGCTCCGCGCGGCGCCGTCCGGATCTCCTGACATCATGGACACGATTGCCGTTGGTCTGGCCGATCGTCCCTACGACATCCTGATCGGGCGTGGACTCCTCGCGGAGCTTCCAAACCTCCTCACGGAGCGCACGCCGGCCGATCGCTACGCCATCGTGAGCGATTCGCATGTGGCTGAACTCTACGGCCGCCCGACGCTGGATCGGCTGCGCGACGCCGGGCTCGCCGCGAATCTCGTGACCTTCCCCGCCGGAGAGTGGAACAAGACGCGCGAGAGCTGGGCAGCGGTCACCGACGAGTTGCTGGCGGCGGGATTCGGCCGCGACAGTGCCATCGTCGGGTTGGGCGGTGGAGTCACCTGCGATCTTGCCGGATTCGTCGCGGCCACGTACCTGCGCGGCATTCCCTGCGTCCACGTGCCGACGACGCTCCTCGCCATGCTGGACGCAGCGATCGGTGGCAAGACCGGCGTCGACACGCCGGCCGGGGAGAATCTGGTGGGTGCATTCCATCAACCGGCGCTCGTGGCGATCGACGTGGCAACGCTGGGGTCGTTGGCCCGTCAGCAAATTGCCGCCGGCGCAGCCGAGGCCTTGAAACACGGCGTCATCGCGGCCGCCGATCACTTTGATGAGGTCGAAGGGCACGCCACCGCCGTGTTGGCCTGCGACCTCGACATCCTTCACCCACTCGTCCGGCGGAGCGCGGAGATCAAGGCCAGGATCGTGGCGGCTGACGAGCGGGAGGCGGGCCTCAGGGCCGTGCTGAATTACGGACACACGATCGCTCACGCGATCGAGGCAACCTCAGGATACGAGATCCTCCACGGTGAGGCCGTCGGGATCGGCATGCTCTACGAGGCGCGACTGGCAGAACGGATTGGGCTTGCGGCCGGCCTCTCCGCTCGAATCGACCAGGCGCTGGTGCGCTACGACCTGCCCCGGGAGCGGCCCGAGCGATCGGGCTCTGATCTGCTCGCGGTGATGCGGCGTGACAAGAAGGCGCGGGCCCAGACTGTCAGATTTGCACTGCCGACAGCGATTGGACAGATGGGGCGAGGCTCAGGCGGTGAGTACACGGTCGCTATCGAAGAGCGAGTGATCCTCGAAGTTCTTGGCTGACAAGAAAATCCACACTGATCAACAACGCGGTTTCCATATTATCAACAGTTTCCACAAATGGTGGAACTTACAACACACCAATAGGTTACATCTAACGACTGCTCTCGACCACAGGGCTTCTCATCAGGCATAGTTGACAAAATCCGCAACTGCATAAGAATGCAACATTTGTGATGTGGAAAAATCTTCGCTATTGCGCGGGCGGTGGCGACGTTCCCATATTGACGCCGTTTCCCGAGGGTCAACCTGGCTTGGTGTTCGGGTGCTGTTCCTTCGTGCCCTAGTCCGCAACGATGCTCTGAGGTGCCGCATGCCACATGAGAGCGGAGCGAAGGCGAGGTCGTTTTTCCGCACAACTCCGTCGGACTCGTTCGACCAGTACTTGCAGGACATCCAGAAGCTCCCGCTGATCACTGATCCAGCGGAAGAGCGCCGCTTGGCGCGCCTCGCACGCAGCGGCGATCGAGACGCCGCCGAGCGACTCGTCACGGCCAACCTGCGGTTCGTGATCTCGTACGTGAAGAAGTACCAGGGACACGGACTTGATCTCGGCGAATTGGTGGCCATCGGCAACGAGGGCCTGCTCAAGGCGGTCCGGAAGTTCGATCCCGACCAGGGCGTCAAGTTCATCTCTTACGCGGTGTGGTGGGTACGCCAGGCAGTGCTCAAAGCGCTGGCAGAGCAGACCCGCAGTGTGCGAATCCCGTTGAACCAAAACTCGCACCTCATCAAGATGAGCCGCACGGAGAGCTACCTCTCGCAGGAGCTCGGTCGCGAACCCACCGACACGGAGATCGCCGCAGCCCTCGAAGACACCGTGCAAAACGTGCGCAACGCGCGGCGTATGACGGCGGCAGAATTGTCGCTCGATGCGCCCGTCGATCGCACAGACCGAGACGCCGCCACCCTCGGCGAGCGCTTCTCGGGACAAGACGGCGGCGAGATCGAGGAGCACACCGACGGCCGACTCATGCGGGAGTTCATCGACCGCGTGTTCCAGAAATACCTCACCGCACGAGAACGCAAGATTCTCTATCTGTACTACGGCCTCGAAGAAGGATCAGAGGCAATGACGCTCGAGAAGATCGGCGGCCTGATGGGCGTCACTCGAGAGCGCATCCGCCAGATTCGAGAACGCGCGTTCGAGAAGCTTCGCGAGAGCCCCGACGGAAGAGCGCTCAGAGCCTTCTGGCGAGCTGCCTGAGTCGCTTCGCACCACCAAATAACCCAGAGAGCGGGGCGGGGCGCATCTCCAGCTGCGCCCCGCCGGCACCCATATATGTTCCAGGGCATGGCGCATGAGATCCTGGTTCCCCTGCTGCCCGCTCCATGTTCCCCCTCCGTGTCCGCCTCGCCAATCGGGCTCGGAGCGCGCGCACGGTTCACCCCGAACGGCCCGTCCCGAGCGTTGGGCGACGAGCGCCGATGACCGACACCCAATCGGTCCTCCGCCGGCTCGCCGACCAGCTCGGGTCCGATGCAGTCCGCTTCGGATCATCGGCCTTGGAGCCATTCAGCGCCGATGGGCTGCCTACCCGGCGCATCCGTCCGGGCGGCGTAGTGCTCCCTCGTTCGCGGGAAGACGTGATTGCGATCGTCGGCGCGTGTCGGGATGCCGGCGTGCCGTTCGTGGCGCGCGGGGCTGGCACAGGCCTCTCCGGGGGCGCGCTGGGCGATGGTGACACCGTCGTCATCGCACTGACACGCCTCACGCAGATCCGCCACATCGATGTCGTCAATCGCTTGGCCGTGGTCGAGCCAGGCGTCGTCAACGCACGTCTTGGCCAGGCCGTACGCCCCCACGGTCTCCAGTACGCTCCCGACCCATCGAGCCAGACCTCGTGCACGCTGGGCGGCAACGTCGCCGAGAACGCCGGCGGTCCGCACTGTCTCAAGTATGGAGTCACCACGCAGCACGTGTTGGCGCTCGAGGTGGTGCTCCCCGATGCCACCACCGTCCGGTTGGGGAGCCCGTCTGGCGAGCCGTGGGGACCAGACCTGGTCTCTCTGTTCGTCGGCTCCGAGGGCACCTTCGGCATCGCCACCGAGATCACGGTCCGCTTGACACCACTGCCAGCAGCCGTGGCCACGCAGTTGGCCGCGTTCGGGGCCCTGCGGGCGGCCGGCGAGGCTGTCTCGCGCATCATCGCCACCGGACTCGTACCGGCTGCGATGGAGATGATGGACCGGAACTGTGTGAGGGCCGTTGAAGCCTCAGTGTACGCGGCCGGCTATCCCGCCGACGCAGCTGCAGTTCTCCTCGTCGAGGTCGATGGAGCCTCCGAGGCTCTTGTCTCGGAGGAGGCGGAGACCGTTGAAACCATCCTGCGTGAGGCAGGAGCGACGAGCATCCGCTCAGCAACCGACCCCGCGCAGCGCGAGCGGCTATGGCAGGGGCGCAAGAAGGCGTTCGGCGCGCTCGGGAGAATCAGCCGCGACCTCGTCGTGCAGGACGCCGTCGTCCCGCGCACGACGCTGCCCGACGTGCTGGAGGGCATTGCCGCAATCGCCGAGCACTATGGGCTCGTGGTCAGCAACGTCTTCCACGCGGGGGACGGGAACCTGCACCCCAATCTCAATTTCGACTCGCGCGATCCGTCCGCCGTGGCACGCGTCGAGGCTGCCAGCGCCGAGATCATGGCCCTGTGCATCTCCGCCGGAGGCACGATCACTGGCGAGCACGGCGTCGGCGTGGACAAGCTGCAGTACATGCACGACATCTTCGATCCCACGACCCTCTCTGCCATGGATCGCGTCCGACGGGCATTCGATCCCGAACGCCACGCGAACCCATGCAAGGTCATCCCGCTCCGTAGCTGCCGTGAATGGCACGGATTCGTTGGTCGGCGCGCATGACCGTTGCCAGCAAGCTCGCCGCGATACTCGGGGCCGACGCCGTGGACGCGACGGCGGCTCCCCCGCTCGCGCGCCCCCAATCACTCGACGCCGTCGCAGCGGTCGTCGGGCTCGCACACGAGGCGGGATGGCGGATCCGCCT
>JBDHCY010000023.1:0-25303 GCA_039591795.1 Gemmatimonadota bacterium
CCCACCCCCCTATATTCCCCGCACCAATGCGCCAGGACCGGATCCGCAACTTCTGCATCGTCGCGCACATCGATCACGGGAAGTCCACCCTCGCGGACCGCCTGATCGAGGCGACGGCGACCCTCGAGAAGCGCCGCATGCGCGAGCAGGTCTTGGACACGCTCGACCTCGAGCGCGAGCGCGGGATCACGATAAAGCTGAACGCCGTGCGCATGCACTACACGGCCGAGGACGGCGAGCGCTACGAGCTCAATCTCATCGACACCCCGGGCCACGTAGACTTCACCTACGAAGTCTCCCGGTCGCTCGCGGCCTGTGAGGGCGCCGTCCTCGTGGTCGATGCGTCGCAGGGCGTGCAGGCACAGACATTGTCGAATCTGTTTCTCGCGCTCGACGCCAACCTCGAGATCATCCCCGTCTTGAACAAGATCGACCTCCCCGGCGCGGAGCCCGATCGGCGGGCCGGTGAGCTCGCGGAGATCCTCGGCACGGCGCCGGACGAGATGCTCCGCGTGTCGGCCAAAGAGGGCATTGGAGTCACCGAGCTCTTGGAGTCGATCGTCGCCCGCGTGCCGGCCCCCGCGCACGAGCGCAATGCGCCGCTGCGCGCGTTGATCTTCGACAGCTACTACGACCGCTATCGGGGCGCAATTCCCACGATCCGCGTCGTCGATGGTGCCGTCGCCCGCGGAATGGACGTCGCTTTCGGCTCTCACCCCGACGACGTCTATCAAGTCGAGGAAGTCGGCTATCTCCAGATCACGCGCTGCGTGACCGACCAGCTCGAGGCCGGTGAGGTCGGGTACGTCGTGGCCAACGTCCGCGGCGTGAGTGAAACGCGCGTCGGCGACACGCTCTTCGATGCGAACGACCGCTCGAGCGACCTCCTCCCCGGCTACCGTGAGGTCAAGTCGATGGTGTTCGCGGGACTCTACCCGACTGACGCCGATCAGTACGAGGAGCTCCGCGATGCACTGGCCAAGTTGCAGCTGAACGACGCGGCGCTCCGCTACGAGCCTGAATCGTCAGTCGCCCTCGGCTTCGGGTTCCGATGCGGGTTCCTCGGCCTCCTCCACCTGGAGATCGTGCGCGAGCGACTCGAGCGTGAGTTCGGCCTCTCGCTCATCAGTACGGTGCCCAACGTGGAGTACCACGTCCACCGCACCGACGGGACGTCGGCGGTCGTCGAGAGCCCGACCCAACTCCCGCACGAGTCGGAGATGGACCGAATCGAAGAGCCCTTCGTTCGAGCGCGGCTCGTCGCCCCCGCCGAATACATCGGGGCCGTGATGCGCCTCGGGCAGGAGCGTCGCGGTATCTACCACGCCATGCATTACGTGGACCCGTCCCGGGTCGAGTTCGAGTGGGACTTCCCGCTCGCGGAGATCGTCCTCGACTTCTACGACAGACTGAAGACGATCTCCCGCGGTTATGCCTCCCTCGACTACGAGTTCTCCGAGTACCGCCCCTCCGCCTTGGTCAAGCTCGACATGTTGATCAACGGCGACCCGCTGGATGCCTTCAGCGTGATCATCCACCGCGACAAGGCGTACGACTGGGGCAAGAAGGTGGCCGAGAAGCTCAAGGAGCTGATACCACGACAACTCTTCGAAGTCGTGATCCAAGCCGCCGTCGGCGCAAAGATCATCGCGCGTGAGCGGGTCCGTCCCCTTCGGAAGCAGGTCACCGCGAAGTGCTACGGCGGCGACATCACCCGAAAGCGGAAGCTCCTCGAGAAACAGAGAGAGGGGAAGAAACGGATGAAGCAGGTGGGCGTCGTCGAGATTCCCCAGGAAGCTTTTCTCGCCGTACTCCAGATTGACTGACCGGCTCACGATCGGGTTCGACGCGAAGCGGGCGTTCGCGAACGTGACCGGCCTGGGCGGCTACAGTCGATTCGTGTTCCGGACGCTCCGACGCCGCTTCCCCGACCACCGCTATCTCCTCTACACACCCCGCGTGAGCCCCAGCACCGACCGGCGTTTTCTGGGGGACGGGGAGCGCGAGATGATCCACACCCCACCACCCGCCGCCTCCTCCGGAGTTGGTGCAGCACTCTGGCGCACCTTTGCTCTCGGCCGGCGCGCCGCCCGCGACGGCGTGACGCTGTTCCACGGCCTGTCGCAGGAGATCCCCCGCGACCTCCCGGGTCGTGGGATCCGGACGGTCGTCACACAACACGATCTCGTCTACATCCGCTATCCCGAGCTGTTTTCGGCCCTCGACCGCACCCTGTACCGATGGAAGTACCGCTGGAGCTGCGAACGCGCCGACTGCATCGTGGCCGTGAGCGAGCAGACCAAGCGCGACGTGTGCGACTTCTACGGCATCGCGCCTGACCGGATCCGGGTCGTCTATCAAGGGTGCGACCCGCGGTTCGCTGAACGGCTGGGGCCCGAGCGCGTAGCGGCGGTGCGCCGACGCCACGGCCTTCCTGAAGACTATCTGCTATCGGTGGGCACGATCGAGCGACGCAAGAACGCGCTCGTGCTCCTCCGCGCGCTGGCTACCATGCCACCTGCGGACCGGCCCGTGCTGGCACTCGTCGGGCGCCGCACCCGCTACGCGCAGGTGCTCGAGGCCTTCAGCCGGCGCCACGCCCTCCGTGATTGGGTGCGTGTGTTGCCCGCCGTGCCGCCCGACGACCTCCCAGCGCTCTACCAGGGCGCCACGGTCTTCCTCTATCCGTCCCTGTTCGAAGGCTTCGGGATACCGATTCTCGAAGCACTGCACTCGGGCGTCCCCGTCGTGACCTCGACCGGCTCGTGTTTCGCGGAGGCGGGCGGCGCGGCAGCCCGCTACGTTTCCCCCGACGATCCGGATGCCGTCGCCGATGCGATCCGGACGGTCCTCGGCGACACGGCCCTCGCGGACGACATGGTCGCCGAGGGTCGGCGGCACGTCGGACAGTTCGACGACGATGCACTTGCCGAGCAACTCATGTCCGTATACACCGAGACCCTATGCGCTACGTAATCGGAGTGGACCTCGGCGGCACCAATATCGTGGCTGGTGCCGTGGCGGAAGATGGATCGGCCATCGTTGGGCTCGCCTCGGAGCCAACCCGAGTCGAGGACGGCGCCGACGGCGTGATCGGGCGCATCCTGAGCCTCGCCGGTGGCGCCATTCAGGAGCTGGCGGGAGAGACTGCGGGCCGGCCCGACGTCGTCGGAGTGGGCGTGGGTGCCCCAGGCCCCCTGAACCGCGCCACCGGTGTCGTGCGTGTCGCCCCGAACCTCGGGTGGCGGGACGTCCCGCTCCGCGACCGCATCTCCGAGGGGCTCGGGATCCCGGCCAGCCTCGACAACGACGCCAACTGCGCCGTGCTTGGGGAATGGTGGCAGGGGGCCGGCCGCGGCGTGGATCCTCTCGTTGGCATCACCGTCGGGACCGGCATCGGTGGCGGCATCGTGATCGACGGCCAGCTGTACCACGGCGCGGCGGACGTGGCTGGTGAGTTCGGCCACATGACGATCGATCCCACCGGCCGGCGCTGCGCGTGCGGCAACTACGGGTGTCTCGAGGCCTACGCCTCGGGGCCTGCAATCGCCCGGCGAGCGGCTGAGGGCATCGCGGCCGGGTACGAGACCCGCCTCGGCGAGATGGTGGACGGCGACCTCGATCGGATCAGCGCGCAGACGGTGTACGACGCCGCGCGTATCGGCGACGTGTATGCGCAAGAGATCGTCCGCGAAACGGCGGGGTTCTTGGGTGCGGGAATCGCCAACCTGGTCAACATCTTCAATCCGAGTCGGGTGCTCGTCATGGGGGGCGTAACCGGAGCCGGCGAGGAGCTGTTCAAGCCCCTGCGCGCCGAAGTGACGCGCCGTGCGTTCCGCCCTGCTGTCGACGTCTGTGAGATTCTACCCGGGGAGCTCGTCGGCATGGCGGGTGTGTACGGCGCCGCCTGTGCCTTCCTGCAGCAGCTCGGATGAAACGCCTCGGTGTCGTCGGGACAATGGTCTGGGACACCATCTACGGCCGCGATACACGCGACACTCCGGTTGAAGAGTGGGGTGGCATCGCCTACGCCCTGGCGGCGCTGGCAGCGCGCCTCCCCGACGAGTGGCGCATCGTCCCCCTGATCAAGGTGGGTCGCGACCTCGCAGCATCGGCCGGCCGATTTCTTCGGTCACTCCCTCGAGTCGCGCCTGGAACCCGGTTCGTGGAAGTACCGGATCCGAACAACCGGGTCACGCTCCGATATGAGTCCGTGGGGCGACGCTCGGAACAACTGACTGGCGGAGTGCCCCCCTGGACCTGGCCCGAGCTGGGCCCTATGATCGCCGATCTCGACGCACTGTACGTGAACTTCATTTCCGGCTTCGAAATGACGCTCGAAACGGCGCGAGCGGTCCGCCAGGCGTTTCCGAGATTCCTCTATGCGGATCTCCACAGCCTCTTTCTCACGCTGGACCGCGACGGCTGGCGCGAGCTCCGAGCCCTCCCCGACGCGGTCGAATGGTTCGCCTGCTTCGATGCGGTCCAGCTCAACGAAGACGAGTTGCAGCAGATTACATCCGACCCACTGGTGCTGGCCGCGCTGGCCGCACACCGGGGCACGCGGTACCTCACCGTCACCGTTGGCCCGCGCGGGGCCATCTACGTCGAAGCACCGCCGAACGGCGGCCCCATGCGCACGGCGCTTGTCGCAGCACCGGCTGTCAACGAGGGCGACCCGACCGGTTGTGGAGACGTGTTCGGCGCCACGGTCGTCTGCGAGCTCCTCACCGGACACGGCATCGAGGACGCGGTTGCCCTCGCCAACCGGCTCGCCGCGCGAAACGTGAGTTACCGCGGCGCCACAGGCTTGCACCGTCACCTGCGAGGGGAGCTCCTCCGCGCATGACGAGGGTCGTGGAGGTCCCCACCAGCTTCGACGAGCGGACGTTTGACACGTTCGCGGCGTCGTTGGCCACGACGGCGAACGACGAGCGGGTGCTCATCGACGCACACGCGGCCCGATGGGCCTCGCCCTATGGGCTGGTCGGCCTCCTTACGGCGGGCGCCGCCGTTGGCCAGCAGACCGGGCAGCGTCCCCTCCTCACCGTCCCGACCCGCGACGACACGGCGAGCTACTGGGCGCGAACCGGCTTCTTCACGCAGGCCGCCGAGCTCTTCGAGCTGCACGGGAAGGTCCCGCGCGAGCGGCACCGAGGGGAGTCGGACGTACTCCTCGAGGTGACCCCGGTCCGCGGCACGGACGACGTCCACTCCGTGGTGGGCCGTATCCAGCAACGGGCGACGGCAATCGTGGCGAGCGAGCTCACACTCGACCCCAAGGCCACCGTCGGATTCGCTATGGCGCTTTCCGAGGCGTGTCAGAATATTGTTGAGCACGCCGGCACCGGCGGGTGGGTTGGGGTGCAGGCGTACCATTGGCGACGGCGGCTCGAACGGCGCGTAGTGGTGATCGCCGTGGCCGACTACGGCGTGGGCTTCCGCCGCTCTCTCGAAGCGACACAAGCACGGCGATTCGGCGATCGCTGGGGTGATGCCTCAGCGCTCGAGGCGGCCCTGATCCAAGGAGTGAGCCGGTTCCGAGACCCTGGTCGTGGCCAGGGGCTGGCCGGAATCCGACGCTACCTCGCCCGCTGGGACGGGAAGATCAGCATTCGCAGCGGCACCGCCCGAATCGCAATTGTGCCCTCGTGGGATGACGACGTCCCGCTGGCCGAGCACCTACCGCCGTTCCCCGGCGCCCAGGTGCTGATCATCGTTCCCGAGCAGAGGGATCCGGAGGGGAAGGAGACGTGATCGAGCACATCGACGTGCATGCGGTGCTCCAGCGCACGGTCTGCCATCTCTACAGCGACCTCGTCACGAGACCAACTGGCCACGCCGTGCGCCGTGGGATCCAGGAGGCCGTCGCGGATCGGCGCCAAGCCGGCGAGCTGGCCGTCGTCGTCATCGATTTCTCGCAGGTCGGCCTGGTCGACCACTCGTGCGCGGACGAGATCGTGGCGAAGCTCCTCCTCGATCTTCGGAGAGACGACCCCGTACGTTGCTGCGTGATCTTCCGCGGCCTCACCGAGGCCCACCTCGAAGCCATCGTGCCCGTCCTCGAACATCACGGCTTGGCAATTCTGGTTCAGGCCACGGAAGGTCACCTGGAGCCCGTGGGTCGGCTCTCGGGCGAAGCTCGGCGCGTCTTCGACGCCGCCGACGACGGCTCGCTGGAGCTCGCAAAGATCGCGGGGACGACCGGCCTCGACGAGCGCGCTGCGGCGCGGGCACTCGACGAGCTCCTGGCCTGCCAGCTGCTCCCACCGCCGTCCGCCAAGGGAATGGCGTGAGTCGGTCGCGACCCGGGCTGTCGACCATCGCCGTGCATGGGCGGCCGGCCGCCCAGCCGCCGTGGACGCCGGTCGTCCCTCCAATCGTGCAGTCGAGCACCTTCACGAGCCCCGTCGGCTCGTCCGAGGAAGTGCTCTACACGCGCTACGGGAACAACCCCAACCAGGTGACCGTTGGTGAGCGCTTAGCTGAGCTCGAGGGGGGCGAGGCGGGGCTGTTCGTCGCCTCCGGGATGGGAGCGACCGCCCTGGCACATCTCGCGGTGTTGCGTCCAGGTGACCACCTGGTCTCGAGCGCCTGGATCTACGGAGGCACGTCTCTCCTGTTCACTGAGGAATTCACCCGGTTCGGGATCGACGTCACCTTCGTCAACCCGACGGAGCCGCGCGGCTGGAAGCGCGCGTTGCGCAAGACGACTCGGGCCATCTTCATCGAGACACCCACCAATCCTCTGGGACGCGTCATCGATCTCGGCCCTCTCGCCACGCTGGCCCGCACGAGCGGGCTCGCCCTGCTCGTCGACTCGACGTTCGCAACGCCGATCGTCTTCCGGCCCCTCGAACACGGCGCCGACATCGTCATCCACAGCGCGACGAAATACCTCAACGGACACTCCGACGTCATTGCCGGGGCGATCGTGTCCTCCGCCCCGATTGTGAAGGAGGTGCGTCGCCTGATGCAGCGTTGGGGTCAGGCACTCGATCCCATGGCGGCCTGGCTCATCGAACGAGGCATGAAGACGCTGATCCTGCGTGTCGCTCGGCAGAGTGAGACGGCCCTCGAGCTGGCTCAGTGGTTCGCGGAGCAAGAGGGCGTGACGCGCGTGCATCATCCTGGGCTCGATTCGCATCCGGATCACGAGATCGCGAAGCGACTCCTCAATGGGTTTGGCGCGATCGTGGGCGTCGAGCTGGCCGGCGGCGCTCCGGCGGCGGAGCGGATGCTGTCGCGCCTCCGCGTCGCGATGCATGCGCCGAGCCTTGGCGGCGTGGAGACCCTGGTCTCGGAGCCACGTCTCACCTCACACGCCACGCTCTCCAAGGCCGAGCGTGAACAGGCTGGTATTCCGGACGGTTTCGTACGAATTTCGGTGGGTGTCGAAGATGCAGAGGACCTAATCGCGGATTTCGCCCACGCCCTCTCCGCGTGACCAGTCGGCCTGGACGTGATAAAGCTCGACCACGTATCGAAGGCGTTCCCCAACGGCGGGCTCGCGCTCAAAGACGTCTCGTTCCATATCGCCAAGGGTGAGTTCGCGTTTCTCACCGGCCATTCCGGCGCCGGGAAGTCCACGCTCCTCAAGCTCCTCTACGCCGACGGTCGGCCGACGAGCGGCGACGTTCGAGTATCGGGCTACAACGTGCCGGAGCTCCGGCGTCGCGAAGTGGCACGCCTGCGCCGCCGGCTCGGCGTCGTGTTCCAAGACTTTCGCCTCCTCGAGAACCGGACTGCCGAGGAAAACGTCGCGTTCGCCCTCGAGGTGACCGGGGCCAAGCGCGCCACCATCGCGCCGCGGGTGATGCGGGTGCTCGCACAGGTGGGCCTGACGGCCAAGGCAAGCCAGCTTCCTCACGAGCTCTCGGGTGGCGAGCAGCAGCGGGTGGCCATCGCTCGCGCGCTGGTGAACGCGCCCGTGGTGCTCCTCGCCGATGAGCCCACCGGCAACCTCGACGAGCGCGCGACTCGGGGCATCTTCCAGCTACTCCGCGATATCAATGCGAGTGGCACGGCGGTGGTCATGGCCACGCACGATCTCGACCTGGTCCGGCAGACCCCCTACCGCGTGATCGAGCTCCAGCATGGCGCCTTGGTTTACGACTCGGCGCAGGATGACGGAGGGGAGCCCGGATGACCTTGACGCTGCGCGAAGCCCTGCTGGCATTTCGGCGAGCCCCGCTGCTCTCGGTCCTTTCGGTGGTGACGATCGCCTTCTCGCTCTACGTCGTCGGTCTGTTCGGGCTCGTCGCCGTCAACCTTCGAGCAGCGCTCGCGGCGATCGAGGAACGCGTCGAGATCGTCGCGTACCTCCTCCCCGGCACACCGGTCGAAGCGGCAGTGCAGGTCAGCGACGACGTGAGCGCCTTCCCCGAGGTCGCCGCGGCGCTCTATGTGAGCGAGGAGGAGGCGCTGGGGCGGGCGCAGCGCGAGCTCCCCGAGTTCCGCTCCGTGCTCAGCGACTTCGACGTGAATCCGCTTCCCGCCTCTGTCGAGATCCGGCTGCGGCCCGGGCAGCGCGACGCCCCGACGGTGACGCGCGTCGCGGAGCGTGTCGGCGCGTTCTCGGTCGTCGAGGACGTGCGCTTCGGTCGGGACTGGATCGAGCGGCTCGACCGGCTGCGCCAGATCGCCGCCGGTGTCGGGCTCGCCGTCGGGCTCGCCTTTGCGGCGGTGTCCGTCATCATCATCGGCACCACCATCCGCATGGCCGTCCTCCAACGCGGAAGCGAGATCGCCATCATGCGACTCGTCGGCGCTACCAACAACTTCATCCGCCGGCCGTTTCTCCTCGAGGGACTGATCAAGGGAATGCTGGGGGGCGTCCTGGCCGTAGGGCTCTCGTTCGGCTCGTACGTGCTCATCGACCGATTCCTGCTCGAGGCGTCGTTCTTCACGATCGCGGAAGCCCTCATCCTCGTCCTGTTCGGGATGCTGATCGGCTATCTCTCGAGCATCGTGACGGTCGATCGACATCTCCGCGCCGTATGAGCTCGTGCCGTTTGGCGATGGTGCTGCTCCTGACCGCCGCACCGGTGGTTGCGCAGCGGTCCGGCGACGTGCAGCGCCGCCTCCAGGAATCGCAGGGACAACTGAGCGCGATCCGCCGAGAGCGCGCCGAGCTCGAGGACGCACTCGGCAATCTGCGCGGACGCGCGCACAACCTGACCGAGGAGATCGCCAATCTCGAGCGCCAGCGGAACGCCACGGCTCGCGTGGTCCGCGCCCTCGACCAGCAAATGCTCGATCTGGCGTCCGAAAGCGACCGCGTCACCACCGATCTCGTCTTGGCCGAGAACGCACTCGACGAGAAACGTGCGGTGCTCCAACGGCGCCTCGTCGAGATCTACCAGCGCGGGGCGCTTCACGCCGTCGAGGTGCTCCTCAGCGCCGAATCGTTTGGCGATCTCTTGTCGCGGTACAAGTATCTCTACCTCGTCAGCCGTCAGGATCGACGGATCGTCGACGAGGTTGAATCGTTGCGCGACCGCATCGCCGAGCAGCGATCGGAGCTACTCGGCATCGAACGGCAGGTCGCCCGAGCGCGTGAGGAGCGCGCCGGGGAGCTGCAGCGCTACGATCGGCTCGAGCGCCAGCGCCAGCGGAGTCTGAACGAGACCCGGGCCACCGAGCAGCGCACGGCGCAGCGAATCTCCGAGCTCGCCGCCGATGAGGAGCGCCTGACCAACTTGGTGGCACGCCTCGAGCGCGAACGACGCGCGGCGCTCGCGCGAAGCGACCCCGGAGCCGTGGCGCCGTCGATCTCGACGGGCGACATCGGTTCCCTCGCGTGGCCGGTTCGCGGCAATCTCCTCTATCGCTACGGGAGCGAGCGGCTCGAGGCTGGCGGCTCGATCTCCTGGCACGGCATTGGGATCAGCGCAGCCGCCGGAACACCAGTGCGCGCGGTGCGCCCGGGGCGCGTCCGCCACGCGGGTGCGCTCAACACCTACCGGACGACGGTGATCATCGACCACGGAGGCGGTTTCTACTCGGTCTACGCCTATCTGCAAGACGCCACCGTGCGCGCGGATGACACCGTCGCCGAAGGACAGATCATCGGTCACGTCGGCGATTCCGTCGACCGTGGGCCGCGCCTCCACTTCGAGCTCCGCGAAGGGAACGTCACGCTCGATCCCTTGACCTGGTTGCGGCGGCCGTGAGGTGAGCCGCGACGCCCGCCGCGCGATGGTCCGCAACCAGCTCCGGGCGCGCGGACTGCGTGACCTCCGCGTGCTGGCCGCGATGCAGTGGGTCCCCCGCGAACAGTTCATCCCACCAAACCTGTCCCGCCACGCGTACGACGATCAGCCCATCTCCGTCGCGGCCGGGCAGACCATCTCCCAGCCCTACATCGTCGGGCTCATGACCGAGGCCCTTGCGCTGACCCATGCCGACCGCGTGCTCGAGATCGGTGCCGGCACCGGCTACCAAACCGCCGTTCTCGCGTTGCTCGCACGGGAGGTGTGTGCCGTCGAACGGCTCGAAGTGCTCCTGGAACCGGCTCGGGCCCGCCTCGCCCGCCTTGGGTTCCGGAACGTGCGCTGGCGCCTCGGCGACGGCGCAATAGGGTGGCCCCAGACCGCTCCCTTCGCGGGCGTCCTCGTCGCCGCTGCTGCACCGACCCTCCCCACAGCGCTCGCAGACCAACTCGCCGAGGGCGGCCGCCTCGTCATACCCCTCGGGTCGCGCGACGAACAAGATCTCGTCCTCGTTCGACGGCGCGGCGACCGGTTCTCCGAACGATCGCTCGGGCCCGTCCGATTCGTGCCGATGGTCTCACCCCACGCCTTCCAAAGTGCCCCGCGTTGACCTTCTCGGCGCGCACGTGTCGGTCGCCGGTGGCCTCCATCTCGCGCCGGCGCGTGCCCGAGAAATCGGCGCGACGGCGATGCAGATCTTCACCAAGACCCCGAACCAGTGGCGCGAGCGCGTAGTCTCACCTGCCGAGGCGACCGCGTTCCACACGGCGATTGAACGCTCGGGCATCGGGCAAGTCGTGGCGCATGACAGCTACTTGATCAACCTGGCCTCACCCGATGGGAGCCTGCGGACTAAGAGCATTGCCGCCTTCGTCGCCGAGCTCGAGCGCTGTAGCGCTCTCGGCCTGCGTGCGGTCGTCTCGCATCCCGGAAACTTCATCGACAATCGCGCGGCGGGGCTCGCGCGAAATGCCCTCGCCTGTGCCGAGTGCCTGGCCGCGGTCCCGGGACGGGTCGAGATCTGGTTGGAGGGCACTGCGGGACAGGGCACGGTCTTGGGAAGCTCGTTCGAGGAGCTCGCCGAGCTGCGCCATTCCATCCCGCTCCCCCATCGGCGTCGCGTCGCGTTCTGCGCCGACACCTGCCACCTCTATGCTGCCGGGTACGATCTCGTCGGTGATTTCGACGGCGTGTGGCGCCACTGGGATCGGCTGCTGGGCCCGAGCCGCCTTCGCTGCCTCCACCTCAACGACTCGCGTACCCCATTTGGCAGCCGTCGAGATCGACATACGTGGATCGGCGAGGGGACCCTGGGGCCCGAGCCGTTCCGCCGGATCATGCGGGGGCCGCGCTTCGGATCGGTCATCAAGGTGATCGAGACGCCGAAGGGGGACGATCCTCCGACCGCCGATCGTCGGATGCTCCGGCGCCTGAGGGCCTACGCACGGAGCAGACCAAGGTGAAGAGGGGTATAATGCGATGCCATGCGCCACGCAGCCGGCCTCCTCGTCCTGTGCTATGCCGTCATCGTCACGGCAGGGCCGGTCGCCCACACGGCCGACCGCTCGCCGCCTCCGGTGTCCGCAGTGGAAGACCAGCATGGCGCCGCGTGCGTCGCTGGCCACGATCCGGCAACCTGCCCCCTGGCGGGACTCTCGCGTGCGCCGGCCTTGACCCACCGCCCGAGCGCCGTTCCGGAGCCGCGGGAGCTCTCCCCGCTCACCAGGCCAGACGGCCTCCAGATCCACCCCAAACCGGCTCGCGGCCCAAACCGCAGCACGGGCCCCCCAGCACCCGCCTTGCGCTGACGGACCCCGCCACCCAAACGGCTCATGGCGCGGTGTCCCGTGTTTACTGTGCCGAAAGGGGTGAGGTTGAGGGATGGCAAGTTTCGCGAGGCTGACGTGGTGTGTTGTGCTCTTGGGTGTCGTGCTCGTGGGCCCGGCGCGTCCGCAGGCGACTGAAACGGACTCGTTGCGTGTCGAGCTCGCGCGGCTCCGTGCTCGGCTCGACTCCCTTGAGCAGCTCTTGCGCTCGCGCGGCATCGTGCTGCCGCCGGACACCGCACGCGAAGGCGATGAGCTCGCGCGCCTCCGCGCGAGGGCCCGCGAAGCTGCCGCGCAAGCCGACACTACGACCACACAGGTCTCTCCGGGCAACCTGAACCGACTCAACCCGGAGATCAGCGTGACCGGCGACGTGCTCCTGGCCGGCGCGGATCCCGGCCCGCAGGAGAACGTCTTCCAGCTCCGCGAAGTGGAGTTCTCATTCCAGGCCGTGCTCGATCCCTTCGCAGCGACCAAGGTCTTTCTCGCGGTCGAGGACGGCGAAGTCGACATCGAGGAGGGGTACCTCTATTGGCCCGGGCTCGTGGGGCGGCTCCGACTCGACCTCGGCGTGATCCGCCAGCAGTTTGGTGAGCTGAACCGCTGGCACCGGCATGGCCTTCCGGAATCCGACTATCCGCTCGTGCTGAGGACCTATTTCGGCGAGGAAGGGCTCGCGCAGACCGGGATGAGCATCTACGGCACGGCACCCACCGGCCTGGGCGGTGCAACACACGAGGGGTGGGCTCAGGCGGCGGTGGGGCAGAACGATGCGCTCTTCGACGGCGGGAGTCGCCTCAGCTATCTCGGGCACCTCAACAACTTCTGGCAGCTGTCTCCGTCGACGTTCATGCAGATCGGCGGGACGTTCATGTACGGCGAGAATCCCGACGCCGGCCTCCAGACGACGACGGCGGGGGCCGATTGGCGGGTGACGTGGCGGCCGCCCGACCGAGCTCGATACCGAGAATTGACCGTGCGTGGCGAGACGATCTTCGTCAATCGCGCCGGTAGCGTCTCCGACGCGTGGCGTTGGGGCGGCTTCCTCGGTGCACAGTATCGCCTAGGCCGCCGTTGGGTCGCTGCGCTTCGCTACGACTACGTTCAGGAGCCCGAGGGTCCGGTGAGCGTTACGTGGGCGGTCGTGCCGAACCTCACGTTTTGGCAGAGCGAGTGGGTGTACGCTCGCGCGGAGTTTCAACACCAGGAGGCGAGCGACACAGGGCCCACGCGAGCTCTCCTTCTCCAGATCGTCTGGTCGTTCGGCCCTCACAAACACGAGTCCTACTGATGGTCAGATCCGTGAGCGCTTCGATACCACTCTTCCTCCTGCTGTTACTCCCAGGCCGCGGCGTGCCAGTCACGCATGCGGAAAGCGGCAAGGCAGACACCGTCAAGCGACAACTCCAGGTAGTCACCTCGCTCACGACGTACGCTGCAATCGCGCGAGAGGTGGCTGGCCCTCGTGCCGTCGTGACCTCCATCGCCAACGGATCGGAAGATCCACACTTCGTGCAGCCGAAGCCGAGTTTCGTCGTGCTTCTCTCGAAGGCTGATCTGTTCGTGACGACGGGGCTCGACCTCGAGCTGTGGGTCCCCGCGCTACTCGACAAGGCCGGCAACCGCAAGGTCCGGAATGGCGAGCGGGGGTTCGTCGCAGCGTATTCGGGAATACCACTCCTCGATGTTCCGGCATCGGTCAGCCGCGCACGGGGCGACATCCACGTCTTTGGCAACCCTCATGTGTGGACCGACCCTGTGAACGCGGCCGTCATCGCGCGCAACATCGCCGCCGGGCTCCAGCGCGTTGACCCAGACAACGCCGAGGAATACGGGACGCGTGCCGCCATCTTTGCAGAGCGTATTGCGGCGGCGCTGGTCGGTGAAGAGCTGGCAGACATTTTGGGGTCGGAGACCGTCATCGACCTGGGGATCGCCGGTGAATTGACCGAGTTCATCGAGGCCAATACGCTCGAGGGTACGCCGCTCGCGGCTCGGCTCGGCGGATGGATGGCGAGGGCCAGGGAGCTTCGCGGACGGGAGATCGCGTGCTATCACAAGGAGTGGGACTACTTCAACCTACGGTTCGGACTCAGCTGCATCACCTACATCGAGCCGAAGCCCGGCATCCCCCCGTCGCCGCGCCACGTCGAAGAAGTGATCCGACTCATGCGTGAGCGGAAGATACCAGTGCTGTTCGCATCGACGTACTTCGACCCGAAGCAGATAACCGCCGTGGCCAAGCGAACGGGCGCTCGGGCGGTTGTGGTGCCGACGAACACCAGAAGCTCCGACGGGATCGACACCTATTTCGACCTACTCGAGCTCTGGATCCGGACGCTGACGGCCGCGTTCGCCGGGTGAGGAGGCTGAGATGCTGCAGCTGATGCTCGCTCCATTCGTCGCCTGCATGGTGCTCGTGGCAATCCATGCGTACCTCGGGATTCATATCATCGCCCGCGGGGTGATCTTCGTAGATCTGGCCCTCGCACAGATGGCCGCGCTCGGCGCCATCACGGCGCTCCTCTTCGACATCCTCCCCGGCACGCGCGGTGCACATCTGTTTGCCTTCGGGTTCACGACCGTGGGCGCCGCCATCTTCGCCCTCACTCGGACGACGGGCCACACGCGCGTGCCACAAGAGGCGATCATCGGCATCGTCTACGTCGTCGCCACGGCCGCGACGATTCTCGTGGCGGATCAGGCACCCAGAGGCGCCGAGACGATCAAAGACACGCTCGTCGGTAGCATCCTGTGGATCGGCTGGGGCACGATTGGCCGGCTGGCGGTCGCGTACGTGCTCATCGGCGCGTTCCTCTACGGCTTTCGCCACCGTTTTACTCGGATTTCATTCGAGCACGCGTCCGGCCAGCCGGTTACGTTCAACGTTCGACTCTGGGATTTTCTGTTCTATCTGGCATTCGGCCTCGTCATCACGCTCTCGGTACCCCATGCCGGCGTCCTTCTGGTCTTCACCTTCCTGGTCGTGCCTGCAGTGATCGCGTTCTGTTTCGCCACTCGGCCGGCAGGACTGGCCGTGCGGGCCTGGGGATCTGCCATCATCGCGTCGGCTGCAGGGCTTTTTCTCTCCTATCGCTACGATCTCCCGACCGGGCCGGCGATCGTCGTGACCTTCGGAGCCGTGCTCGTCCTCGCCGCGCTCATTGTCTGGCTCCGTGGCCGACGATTCAGCACGGACGACACGACCGGCGAAGCCGTGCCACATTGACCTCCACCCACGCCTGGGACAACGTTTGTCGCATGTTTCGTACGCTCGGAGTGGTGCTCCTCGCCCATTGCCTCGTACCCGTCCCGGCGCTCGCGGCGCAGCTCTCTGCCCGCCTGCATCTCGGCGCAGTGGCGTCCACCTCGCTCGTCCGCGACTCGGTCCTCCGCCCGCTGGCGGTCGAACCCGAGCTGGCGCTCGCGGCAACGGCCGCCGTTGGCTGGAGGCTGTCGTCGCGGTTCGTGGCCGACGGAGAGCTCGGGCTCACGCGCGCCGATCTCGTCGTACGCGACGGCTCGACCGAACGCCCGCTCACGGCGGTCACCACGCTCTCGCTGACGGCGGGAGTCACGGTGCCACTCGTCGCTCGTGCCACCGCGCGGCTCGGCATCGGAGGGATTCGCTACTTCCCGGCAGACGACACCGGCATCTTTGCACAGGGCGGATCTACGTCGGTCGTCGGCAGCGCAGCCGTGGCGTACCGCTGGCCACTGAGCCCGCGGCTCGAACTTGGCGCGGAAGTCCGCTACGATCTGCACACATTCTCCACCGCAGAGCTCCAAGCACGCGGGTTCGATGGCACGCAGACCGTCCATCGCATCGGCTTCGGGATCAGCGTGGGACATCGGTGGGGCGAGTGAAGCGCGCCTGCCTCTGCGCCAGTCTTCTCGCGCTCGCGTGCAGCGACATCGGCGCGCCGGTCCGCTATGACTGTAGCGATGACGGCGCGCTGACAGATCGCTGCGCCTATACCTTCCGCCATCCGGACGGGTTTGTGTTTCGCTGGCCTGCCGACCGACTGCCGGTGCGCGTGTGGGTTCAACCGGGCGGAAGCGTCGCCCGAATCACCGACGAAGGGATTGCCCTCTGGACGTCGGCACTCCTGTACAACGAGTTCAGCGCCGTGCGAGTTACCGACTCGAACACCGCGGACGTCATTGTCGTCGGGCTCCCGGATCGGGTCGGCGACCCGGCGGCCCCGGCGTGCGCAGGCGTCTCGGAGGGGAACTTTCTCCTCGCCGGCGACACGATCATCGCGGGAGACACCATTGGCCCGCTCACTCTCCTCGGTCCGATCCATTCGTATGTGTGGGGTCGGATCGGGTCGAGCACGCCGTCGATCCTCGATTGCTTGGAGATGGTCGTGCCCCACGAGCTCGGCCACGCCTTCGGCATCCTGGCCCATTCCAGCGACTCGGAAGACCTCATGGCGCCCCAGCCACCGAGGGCACGACTGACCGAGCGGGACCGGACGACCTTCGAGGTCCTCTATCACACCCCGCCGAGTATCAAACCACCTCGCCGCTGACGTAGGACACATACCATGACCAGATCCAATCCAGACTCACCGCTCTCGGGCCCACTCCCAGGGTTCGCAGGGACGGCCCATCACAATCTCCCGACTCCCGCGCTCTACGAGGCGGCTGCAAGGCGAGGTGAGGGAACCTTCGCCCACATGGGCCCTCTCTGCGTCGTCACCACGCCGCATACTGGTCGCTCTCCGAAAGACAAGTTCGTCGTGCGCGAAGCCGCCACCGAGCCCGTGGTGTGGTGGGGGCCCGTCAACCAATCGTTCGAGCCCACACACTTCGACCGTCTCCGCGCTGATTGCCGCTCCTATCTCAGCGCCCAGCCGGAGCTGTTCGTGCAGGACCTCTACGCCGGCGCTGACCCGATGCACCGGGTGCCCGTGCGCTTCATGACGACGAATGCCTGGCAGGCACTCTTCGTCAGGAACATGTTCATTCGGCCTGACGTAGCGGAGCTTGCCCAGTTCAAACCAGAGTTCACGGTCTACCACGCCCCCGAGTTCACTGCCGACCCGACCGCACATGGTACACGCACCAGCACCTTCATTGTGCTCTCGTTCGGCGCGCGGTCCGTGCTCATTGGCGGAACCCGCTACGCAGGTGAAATGAAGAAGTCGATCTTCACCGTGATGAACTATCTCCTGCCCGAGCGTGGCGTCTTCCCGATGCATTGCTCGGCGAACGTCGGGCCCGCGGGCGATGTGGCCCTCTTCTTCGGACTCTCGGGAACGGGCAAGACCACGCTCTCCGCCGACTCCGAGCGCTATCTCGTGGGGGACGACGAGCACGGCTGGAGCGACCGTGGCATCTTCAATTTCGAAGGGGGCTGCTACGCCAAGGTGATCCGACTCTCACCCACGGGTGAGCCCGAGATCTACCAGACGACACGGATGTTCGGGACGGTGCTGGAAAACGTCGTGGTCGATCCAACGAGCCGCCGGATCGACCTCGACGCGGATGAGATTACGGAGAATACGCGTGCCTCCTACCCCATCAACTTCATTCCCAACCACGTAGCCGGCGGCCAGGCCGCCCACCCGAAGAACGTCCTGTTCCTCACCGCCGATGCGTTCGGCGTCCTGCCGCCGATCGCCCGGCTCACGAGTGAACAGGCTATGTACCACTTCCTCTCGGGCTACACGGCCAAGGTGGCCGGCACCGAGCGCGGTGTGACTGAGCCCGAGGCCACGTTCAGCACGTGCTTCGGAGCACCCTTCCTCCCACGTCATCCCTCCGTCTATGCCGAGCTGCTCGGCGACCGACTCGCTCGTCACGACGTGACAGTGTGGCTCGTCAATACGGGATGGACAGGAGGGCCATACGGGCAGGGAACGCGAATGAAGCTGGGCCACACCCGGCAGATGGTCCGGGCCATTCTCTCGGGCGAACTCGAAGACGGCGCGACGTTTGCCGACCCAGTCTTCGGTCTTGCGATCCCCAAGGAGGTGCCGGGCGTGCCCGATGGGGTGCTCGACCCCCGGGGAACGTGGGCCGACGCTTCGGCCTACGATCTTCAGGCGGAGCGCCTCGCCACGATGTTCGACGAGAATTTCGCGAAATACGGCGACCAGGTCGAACCCGGGGTTCGGGCAGCGGGACCGCGGCGCTAACCGTGGATTTCGAGGTCGTTCGCGATCCGCTCTGGAACAACATCCGAGTGGATCGCGATGCGCTGGCGGTGCTGGACACCCCGGCAGTCCAGCGTCTGCGGTATGTGCGGCAACTCGGCTATGCGTATCTGGTCTATCCCGGCGCGACGCACACGCGCTTCGAGCATGCGCTGGGCACCTATCACCTCGCTCGACGCGCACTCGCCGCACTCGATGAGCGCGGCGTGGCCGAGCTCGTCACCCCCGACGAGAGAATTGGTGTCCGACTCGCCGCCCTTCTCCACGACGTTGGCCACTATCCTTTTTCCCACGCGCTCGAAGAAGCCGGCCTCCCGCACCATGAGCAGTTGGCGGAGCGACACCTCCGGAGCCGAGAGCTGAGCGAGCTCCTCGAGGAGGTCGCCGGATCGGAGGCGGTTGAGACGATTCTGGCACTCATCGAGGGCCGCTCGACGGGAGCACTCGCGGGGCTCATTTCCGGATCGCTCGACCTCGACAAGATCGAATACCTCACTCGTGATGCCTGGATGTGTGGCGTTCCCTACGGGTCGGTCGACGTCGACCGGCTCATTGCCTCACTTACACTGGTCGAGGATGCAGCCACGGGGCGGCAGACGATCGGCGTGCTGGAGAAAGGACTCTCCGCGCTCGAATCGCTTCTCTTTGCGAAGTATCAGATGTTTCGGAATGTCTATTGGCATCATGCAGTCCGGGCGGCCACGTGCATGTTCAAGCGACTCACCCGGAACGCGATCGCGCAGGGCACGCTGACGTCCGATGCGATCGCACAGACCACCGATGACCGTCTCTTGCACGACCTCACGCGCCAAGACGCCACGGGCTTGGCCACCGATCTTCGGAGGCGGCGGCTCCACAAACGAGCGCTGGACTACCCCGTGGCTGGGCTCGGCTCGACCGGGTCGTGGCTGTCGGAGGATCCCTCGCTGCTCGCCGCCGTGGAAGACGCCGTCGCGGTGGAAGCCGGCGGAAGCCCCGGAGACGTGCTGATCGACCTGCCGGTGAAGCCACGGATGCTTTCGGTCGATCTCCCGCTCCGGAGGCGGGATGGCGTCGTCGTCCACCTCACCGACGAAGGTGCAGCGGGGCATCTGGGCTTGCCGCGCGTCGCGGAGGAGCTCTACCAGTCGGCGCAGCGTTACCGCGTCTTCGTCCGCCGAGCACTCGAGCTCGATCACGACGCGATGGCTGCGCTTGCCGTGCTGCCGAGGAGTGAGGTGCAGAGCCGGTTGGCGCGCGGGATAGCTCTCTCGCGCTGATCAGACTTCCGCGGCGGGTATCTCCTGCGTGGCCTCCGGCTCGACGTTCTGATACTCGTCGATCCGCACGATGACCACCGTGATGTTGTCGAGGCCACCACGTCGGTTGGCCTCGTTCACCATCCGGTCCACCCAATGCTGCGGTTCGCCTGCGTCGGAGAGGATGTCGACAAGCCGCTCGTCGCTCAGCATCCCTGTGAGGCCATCGGAGGCGAGAAGGAAGACATCGCCCTGCTTGACCGCACCGAGGTAGATATCGGGCGTCACCTCGCCATTCGCCCCCACGCACCGAGTGATCACGTTGGAATACGGATGGTTGCGCGCCTGCTCTGGGGTGAGATTGCCCGCGTCGATCTGCTCCTGCACGTACGAGTGGTCCTTCGTGAGCTGGAGGAAACGATCCTCACGCATCAGGTAGGCCCGACTGTCACCGACCTGGCCGATGAGGTAACGGCCGGTGGCCAGAGCGAGCACGGTCGCGGTCGTACCCATGCCACGCTTGTCGTGCTCGACGATCGTGCGCTGGAAGATCGACGTGTTCGCCGACCGAATGGCTTTCCGCATGCGCTCGGCGACGGTGTTTCCGTCGAGGCCCATCAGGCTACCCAGCTCCTCTGTGATCACCCGTACGGCGATGTCGCTTGCCACCTCGCCGGCCGCGTGGCCCCCCATCCCGTCGGCGACCACGAAGATCCCGCGCTCCGGCACGACGAGGAAGTTGTCCTCGTTGCCGGCACGGACGACGCCCACGTCCGTGCGCGCCGCACACGTGATCTCCACGACGGGCCCCGTCATGTAAGGAACCAAATGAGCGCGGCCACGGCAGCCGCGACGACGATGAGGACTCCGAGCCAGGAGCCTCGCGCTCCCTCGTCCCGACGAGGCGCAGGTGGACGGGGCTGCGGGGAAGGTCTGCCTCTGGCCGCTGCCGGACGCGCAGGCCGCTCTTCGCGCACAACCGGCTCCGCGCGCTCGGCGACTGGCGCCGCCGACGGCGTCTCGGCGGCCGGCGGGAGCGTTGCGGGGGTCGCCTCGACCGCGGGAGCGACCGGAGGGGGCGGGACAGAAGGAGTCGGTGCCGCACCAATCGGTGCTGGGGCCGCCTCCGGAGGAACCGGGCGATCGGGCTCGACTGGGGAGGACGGCTCTTCCCCAAACGCGACCGCTGACTGGCGGACGCGCTCCTCGAGCGCCGCGATGTCGCCCTTGCCCAGCAGGGAGGTCTTCGGGGCCCCGGTACCCATACCCAATGCATCGTCCATTGGCTCGAAGATGGACTTCACGTCGCCAAACCGTACTATCGAACCCGGAGCGAGCGCGATCTCGGTGTCCACGCGCTCTCCATCCACGAAGGTCCCGTTCGTTGATTCGAGATCCACGAGCACCCAAATCCCTTCGCGGCGCTGCAGCTTGGCGTGTTGCGCCGACACGGATTCGTCTTCGAGCACTACGTCGTTATACTCGGCGCGGCCTACATTCGCCACCAGCCCGCGTACGGGAAGTCGGGTTCCTTTCCGCGCACCCCCGCGAAGCAGAAACGAAGCCAGGGGCCGCTGGGGCTGGTCGCCCGCCGGCGCGTGCCCCACATCCGAACGCTCGGGGGCGGGTGATGCCGGCGGTGGAGTCGGGGCGGGGGGCGCCTCACTCGCTGCCTCCGGGGCGGCCGACGCGGTCACGACGTCGGCCACTGAGAACTCGTGCAACGTCGCTTGGAGCGCGGCGTGTCGGGGCTCGCTCTCGCGGAGCGCCTCGTGTTCCGCGTGGAATCGAAACTCGTCAGTACCCACACGGACCAAGTCGCCTCGAGCGAGCAGGCGTTGACCGGCGATCCGGTCGTCGTTCACGAACGTGCCATTCGTGCTGTGGTCAATGAGGAGATAGCCCTTCCCGGTCGGCAAGATCTCCGCGTGCCGCCGGGAGACGTCTTTCCCCGGAACGACGACATCGCACCCTGCCTCGCGACCGAACACTAGGCTCGATGCTGTCACCGCGTATTCGCGCCCATCGGTGAGACAGACCAGCCGGCCCCCGGTCGCGCTCGCCGCGGCCGGACCCGCTGCGGCGCCACCTTCGGCAGCCGGAGCCTGGAGCGCCGCCATAAACACGGTGCTCCCGCTTCGTCGCTCATCGACGAACGTGAGCTCCACATCCTCCGCACCAACCTTGTCGCCGTGCAACAGCGGCGTGGGCTCACTGCCAAGCCGCACACCGTTGATCGTGAGGTCCGCGTCTTGGACTTTCACGATGACGACCTCACCCTCAGGGGCCGCTCGGAGAATCGCACGGCGACCCGGACCGCCCGGACCGGGTACCACGCTGGCGTCCCCGGCCTGGATGGCGAGCGCGCTCTCCCCGGGCGGGATCTGATGGCGTTCGCTACCGCGTTCGAAATGTGACATTGACGAGTTTCGCTAAAGTAGCCCGGGCCCGTAGGGGTGGCAAGGAAGCGAGCCGCAGCAGCACGTCGCCGCGCACTGGGAACCACCGAATCAATCGCCGCGAGGACGCCGACACGAGGTTCACGGGTAGGGCAGCTCGGGCACGCCCGCCGCGTCCGGCGGTTCGATGAGCCGTCGCCGCAGCATGTACCAGAAAATGACCGACCCGGCACCAACGGTGACGTAGCTCGTAGTCAACCGCCAGAGGACGGCGTACGTCGGGATGAGCTCGCGAGGGACATAGATGCTCATGAGCGCCGCGCCGAGGATCTCGGCGAGCCCGGAGCCGCCAGGTGTCGGCGCGAAGTAGATGAGGAACAGGATCAACGTCTGCAGCATGAGGACGTCCACGAAATGCGCTTCGATGCCCAATGCGCGCAGAATGACGTAGCCAGCGAGGAGACGATTTCCGAATGTGGGGCCCGAGAGGATCACGGCCCCCAACAGTGCCACCCAACCGCGGCCCCGGAAGAAGGTGATCACGCAGTCGTGCGCGCGATTGACACCCTCTTGCAGCCGCTCGAGACCAGCCTGGACCTTGGCACTCCGCCGTCCGATCCGAACTGCCAGCCGGTGCACGAGGTTTCGCATTCGGCCTGGAAAGACGATCACGGCCAGGAGGACCACCGCGATCACGACGAACACCGAGAGGCTGGCCCGGAAAAGGTCGAGCACCGTGACACCGAGGGCGATGCCGTGCTCGCGGAGTGATTCCCCGGCGCCGAAGATCAACGCGAGGGGGCCAATCGAAGCGAGGAAGACGATCGTTGCGATGAAGGTGATGAGCGCCGACGTCACGCCCTCCGGGTAGGGCACCCCAAACCGTCGCATGATCCAGATCATCACCGGACCGCCGCCGGTGCCCGACGGTGTCAGCTGCGACGCCCAGGTGTTCATGCCGCCCGCGAGGACCATCCCTCCGAACGGGGTCGCCGGATAGACGTGGCGCGCGACCACCCAGAGGCGTGCGCCCCCGGCCACCCAGTCGAGCGACGCCACACCGATTGCTGCGGCGACCCAGATCGGGTTCAGCGTGGCTATGGCCCCCCAGAACGACTGGAGGCCGTCGGTGTAGATGAGCAACCCGCCCAGCACCACCAGTGACAGGCCGGCAAACCATTCGAGTCCGCGGCGGAAGATTCGGGGCGTGACGATGGCCATGAAGGCCAGAACCTAGGGTCCACGCGCCCACGGCGTCAACGTCACGCTGATGTCCTTCCCTCGCCCTCCGCCGCTCCGCTACCTTCGTTCATGCCCTCCCGTCGGCTGACCATCCGCGGCGCGCGGCAGCACAACCTCCAAGGAATCACCGTGAGTCTCCCGCGAGACGCACTCACGGTCGTGACGGGGCCGTCCGGCTCAGGCAAGAGCTCGCTCGTCTTCGACACGCTGTTCGCCGAGGGTCAGCGCCGCTACGTCGAATCACTCTCTACCTACGCGAAGCAGTTCCTCGAGCGCATGCCGCGGCCCGCCGTCGAGGCGATCACTGGCATCTCCCCGGCCGTTGCCATCGAGCAAAAGAACCCGACCACATCCAACCGCTCGACCGTCGGCACTGCCACGGAGATCTACGACTACCTGCGGCTCCTCTGGGCACGCGTGGGCCAGCCGAGGTGCGTGCGTTGCGGTGACGTCGTGCGTCGGGACACGGCGCAGTCGGCCGCGGAGGCCATTCTCGCCACGGGCGGTGGTGAGGCCATCCTCATCACCTTCCCCGTGCCGCCGGGGGTGGATCGGAGCCGACTGGCCGACAACCTGCGCGCCATGGGGTTCGTCCGTGCGCTCGCCGATGGCGAGCTCGTCCGGATCGACGACCTCGCCGATCGGGCGACACGTGCCGCCTCCCTCCTCGTCGTCGTCGACCGTGTCAGGGCCGAGCCCAAGCACGCCGGGAGATTGGCCGATGGCCTCTCCACGGCCTTCGAAGAAGGGGAAGGCGTGGCGATCGCCGTTGGGAGCGGAGAGCCCCTCCGTTTTTCCGACCGCGAGGCGTGCAGCGCGTGCGGACATCCAGCCCCCGGGCTACGTCCGTCGCTCTTTTCCTTCAACAATCCGTACGGAGCCTGCCCAGGTTGCCGTGGTTTCGGCGCCGTCTTGGAGTACGACGAATCGCTCATCGTCTCCGACCCGTTGCGCTCACTCGCCGAGGGCGTGCTCGATCCCTGGAGCAAGCCGCGCTACGAAGGCCGGCGTCGGATGCTCCGGGAAACCGCGCGCACCAAGCGGATTCCGTTCGAGCGGCCCTGGGAGGAGCTCACGGCTGCCCACCGTCGCTTCCTGCTCCACGGCAAGAGCGGCCGCTTTGTCGGGGTATTCCCCTTTCTCCGAGCCCTCGAATCAAAACGCTACAAGCAGTACATCCGGGTCTTCCTCCGGCAATACCAGCTCGCCCAACCGTGTCCCGCGTGCGGCGGGGCGCGACTCAAGCCCGAAGCCCTCGCCGTGCAGGTGGCGGGCCGGACGATCGCCGACGTCGCCTCCCGCACCGCCGTCGGGCTCGCTGAGTGGCTCGAGACGCTGCAGCTGTCCCCCTTCCAGCGTGACGTCGCGGGGCTCCTGCTCGATGAGCTGAAGGGGCGCGTGCGCTATCTCCAAGACGTCGGCCTGGGCTACTTGACCATCGACCGACAGACTCGGAGCCTCTCGGGCGGCGAAGCCCAACGGATCGCGTTATCGAGCGCGCTCGGCGCCCGTCTCGTTGAGACGCTCTACGTGCTCGATGAGCCGAGCATCGGCCTGCACCCGCGCGACACCGACCGCCTGTTGGCACTGCTCCGCGCCCTCGCCGACCGCGGCAACACGGTGGTCGTCGTGGAGCACGACGCGGCCACGATCCGCGCCGCGGACTGGATCGTCGAGCTCGGACCCGGAAGCGGCGATCGAGGTGGGCGCCTCGCGTTCGAGGGGGAGGCCCGTGATCTTGCGAGCGCGAGGACGCTCACGGGTCAGTACCTGGCCGGCGAGAAACAGATTGCCGTACCGGCCACCCGACGACGCGCGGGACCTGCCTGCCTTTCCGTGCAAGGTGCACATCAGCACAACCTCAAAGACCTCCACGTGGATATCCCGCTGGGCGCCCTCACCGCGGTGACCGGCGTCTCCGGATCGGGCAAGTCGACTCTGGTCCACGACGTGCTCTATCGAAACCTCGAACTCCGCCTGAAGGGCGGCCACTCAGCGAAGGAACACTTGGGGGAACCCGTCGGCTCCGTGGCTGGGATCGCGGGATGGGAAGCGTTGGCCGACGTGGTCCTCGTAGATCAGTCGCCCATCGGCAGGAGCCCACGATCGAACCCAGTCACCTACCTCAAGGCGTTCGACGACCTCCGGGCGCTCTATGCCCGCCAACCACTCGCGACGGCACGTCGGTATTCTCCCACGACGTTTTCCTTCAACGTTGGG
>JBDHCY010000024.1:0-25956 GCA_039591795.1 Gemmatimonadota bacterium
CCCGACTTTGGTGGCGAGTTCTTGGTCGTCAACGGGCGACCGTGGCCGTTCACCGAACGGCTCACCTACGCCATGGGCGATTCGATCCGCTGGCGCCTCATCAATGCCTCGAGCGCCCCGCACGTCATGCATCTCCACGGCTTCTACTTTCGGGTGGACGCGCGGGGTGACGTTGCCCGCGACACGGCCTACTGGGAACGCGAGCGTCGGATGGCCGTCAGCGAACGCATGGGTACCGGCACCACCATGTCGATGGTGTGGTCACCGGACCGTCCGGGGGGCTGGATCTTCCATTGCCACATGAGCGATCACGTCGTGCCGAACCCCGAATTGGGTGGAGTGCGAGAGCGGGGAGAGGAGCGCGAGGCCGGCTTCTTTCGTGAGGGCCATCCCCATCACGATCCCAACCAGCACGTGGTCAAGGGGATGGGTGGCCTGATGATGGGGATGTACGTCCAGCCTCCCGAAGGCTGGAGGCCGGACGACCGCAAGCGACGACAGATGCGGCTGTTCATTCAGTCGGACATCGCAGCCGGTGGGTTGAGCGGACGGCAGTTCGCGTACGTGCTGCAAGAGGGAGAGCGCGAGCCGGCCCCCGACTCCGTGCGCCTTCCCGGTTCCACGCTGGTGCTGTGGAAGGGAGAGCCGACGAGCATCTGGGTGTTCAATCGAACCGACGAGGCGAGTCAGGTCCACTGGCACGGACTCGAGATCGACAGCTACTTCGACGGTGTGGCCGGCGTCGGTGGATATCCGAACCGCCTCACGCCGGCCATCGCCCCAGGCGATTCGTTCGAGATCCGGATCACGCCGCCGCGCGCCGGGAGCTTCATGTATCACACGCACGTGAACGACCTCCGGCAACAGGGCTCGGGGCTGAGTCGCCGTTCCGCAGTGACGGCATCCCCGTCTTGAACGGGGCCAACCCGACGGATCCGATCGCGCTGAGGGCCGGCACGGCGTACCGATTCCGCATCATGAACATCACGCTCGGCCGGCCGAACACGAGGATTCGTCTGACTCAGGACGCATTCCCCGTGCAGTGGCTTCCGATTGCGAAAGACGGGTTCGACCTTCCACCGGCTCAGCAGCGTTTCGAGCGAGCCGATCGCACGGTCGCTGTGGGTGAGACCTACGACTACCGCTTCAGGTCGAACCAGCCCGTCGAGCTCCGCCTCGAGTTTCGGACGGGCGGCGGCCAGCTCCTCGTGGAACAGGTCGTGCGCATCGTGGAGCAATGATGACTGGATCGAGTCGTGTCACGTTCCCCGGCACCCGACGGCCGTCGCGTCGCAGCTGATCGTCGCGCCGCCATGAGCTCGAGGTGAATACGATCCGGCGCACGCTCGCTATCTCCTGCCTCCTGGCCGGGCTCGTTCTCGGGGCGGTGAGCCTCCTCGTTGCTTACGCCGCCCGCTCGGTGCTCGATCCGGATGCGTTTGCGAGTCGGGCGACGGCGAGCCTCGAAGATCCGCGAGTTGCACAATTCGTGGCCGGACAGATCGTCGATGCGGCGCTCGTGGAGCGGCCCGATCTCACCGCCGTTCGTCCAGTGCTCGTGACGATCGCCCGCGAGGTGGTGTCCTCTGAACCATTCCGTGCTCTGCTGCGTCCCGCGGCCCGCCGGGCACACGGGCTCATCACGGCGGAGACGACGGAGCAGCTCGTGCTCTCGCTCCCCGACGTCGCGGTCTTGCTCCGGAGCGCCTTGGCCAACGTGAGCCCCGACGTCGCCGAGCGCCTCCCCGACCACCTGCCGACGGCCGTGGCCACTCTTCCCGAGACCCCTGCGGTCAACGGGATCCTGGGATCGCTGCGCTTCGCGCGGAGTGCGCAGCGCTTCGCAGGGGAAGCCCTCATCGTGAGCGCGTTCCTCCTCGCGATGGCAACGGCCATCGTTCGGCCACTTCGCGACGGCGTCATGCGCACCGGCGCGGCAGTAGCCGCAGGGGCCCTCACCCTCGGCGCACTCGTGCCCATCGGTCGACTCCTCGTCCGGTCGACGGTCGACGAGCCGGTTCTACGGGGTGCCGTCGCTGGCGTGTGGGACGCGTTTGCCGGCGGGCTCTGGACATGGGCTGGCGCGATTGCCGCGCTCGGGTTCCTGGTCCACGCGGCCGCGTTGTCGACCGACGAGGTGCCCGAGATCGAACGGCTAGGGGCGAGATTGTGGGGGCTTGTCACGCGTGCACGTCCGCACCCACTCCACGAAGCCGCGCGCCTGCTCGTGCTGAGTGGTGTCGGCCTCTTCGCCGTGCTCAATCCCGCCACGCTCGGGCGCGCCCTCGTCGTCGCGATCGGGGCGGCGCTCCTCTACGCGGCGCTCCACGGAATCGTGCAGTGGGCGCTGCCGCCGCGGCCGACGGCCGACCTCGTTGCCCGCCCCAGGCCGCTCCGCCCAGCTCTGCGGTTCGCGGTGCTCGTCGTGGCCGTGCTGGCGGCGGGATCGGTCGTCGTGTACCGACTGCAGGTGTCGGGCGCGCGAGGTCCCGCCGACGCCACGGATGAGTGCAACGGCAGTGTCGATCTGTGTGACCGACCGCTCAACGAAGTGACCTTCGCCGGCACGCACAACGCCATGGGATCGACGGACGAGCCGGGTTGGCTGTTCCCCAATCAGGATCTCGGAATCCCGGCACAGCTCCGGCTCGGCGTTCGCGCGCTTCTCATCGACGTGCACTACGGCCGGGCGTTCGGCAACCGAGTCAAGACCGATCTCGAAGGTTCGGTGTCCGCCGCGCGGTTCGAGGGCGCGTTGGGCCAAGAGGGGTTCGAGGCCGCGATGCGGATTCGAGATCGGCTGACGGGCGAGGGCGGGCCACGCGGTCTCTACCTCTGCCATGCACTGTGCGAACTGGGGGCGACGCCATTCGTCACCGTGCTGCGGAACATTCGCGACTTCGTCGTGACCAATCCGAGCGAGGTACTCGTCCTCATTCTCGAGGACTACGTGGCCCCGGACGAAGTCGCGGCGGCGTTCGTCGAGTCAGGTCTCGATCGCTACGTCTATCGCGGGGTACTCGGCTCGCCCTGGAGCTCCCTGGGGGCGCTTGTGGAGCGCGGCGGGCGGGTGCTCGTCTTTGGAGAGCACGAGACGGGCGACGTCCCGTGGTATCACCCCGCGTTCGAAGCAATGCAAGAGACACCTTACACGTTTCACGAGCCGGCCGAGTTCTCATGCGTGGCGA
This sequence comes from Gemmatimonadota bacterium, assembly GCA_039591795.1. Taxonomy (GTDB): domain Bacteria; phylum Gemmatimonadota; class Gemmatimonadetes; order Gemmatimonadales; family GWC2-71-9; genus JBDHCY01. The sequence goes on from JBDHCY010000024.1 coordinate 3,189, forward strand.
ATCGCGGTCCTCAGGACGCATCCCTCTTCCTCGTCAACCACTGGATCGAGACGACACCGGCGCCGCGCCCAAGCAACGCAGCTGTCGTCAATACGCGCGACTTCATCGAGCAACGCGCCCGTGAGTGCGCGCGCGAACGGAGGCTCACCCCGAACGTGATCGCCGTCGATTTCGTCGGGATCGGCGACCTGGTTGGAGCTGTGGCGGTGCTGAACGGGGTGGCGGGAGAGGAATCCGAGGCCGCGCCAGGCCGATAAGCGAGAGCCGACTCACACTCCCTTCGCCACGTACGTTCGCACCGCCGACACGACCCGCTCCACCTCGTCCACGAGATTGTAGCAGTGTGGAGAGAGGCGGATGCCGGGGCGGTCGTCCGTCGAGCGCACCGCGCACACGATCCGGTCCCGCTCGTAGAGCGCTGCGGCGAGCGCCTGAGGATCGAGATCGCCGGGCCGGAGCGAGACGACAGCCGAGAAGCGGGCCGGATCGGGGTGCGTCCATAGCGTCACCCCGCTCACCTCGCGAAGCCCCTCGATGAGCAGCTGTGTGAGTTGGCGTGCGCGCGCCTCGATTGCGTTGCGACCGATCGCGGTCTGAAACTGGATGGCTTCGGAGAGGGCGGCGAGCGCTGGTTCGTCGCGCTGCCCCATTCCCTCGAGCTTCTGCGAGATGCCTACCGCCCCCGGATAGAGGCTGACCACACTCGGGGCGATCGCATCATGGACGTCGCGACGGACGTAGAGGAAGCCCGTCTCTTTCGGCCCGCAGGGCCATTTGTGAGCCGAGCCGGTGTAGAAATCGGGCTGTATGGCGGCCAGGTCGACCGCGAGCACCCCGAGCGCTTGGGCGCCGTCGACGAGCGTCAGCACCCCGCGCTCTCGGGCGAGGTGGCACAACTCGATGGCAGGGAAGAGATCTCCGGTCGTGTTGGTGACGTGGGTGAACGCGAGCACTCGGGTGCGCGGCGTGAGCGCACGCGCGAACGCGTCCAAGTAGTACTCCGCGCCGGGGTGCGGATTCACCTGATCGACGGCCAGGACGGTGAACCCGAACCGGTCCGCTTTTTCCCTCCATGCACGCAAGTTGCTCGGGTGGTTGTCCGAAAACGTCACGACCTCGTCACCCGGGCCGAGGGCGAGGCCGCTCGAGACGAAGTTGTTGCCCTCGCTCGTGTTTCGCGTGAGGACGATTTCCCCGGCGGTGACCCCGAGATACGCGGCGACGAGCGACCGCGTCTCTTCACGAGCTTCGCGGAGCGTCGCACGCGTTGCCGGCGATGGGTCGGCCTCGAGGGTGCGTGTGTGGCGCGCGAGCGCCTCCACCACCGGCCGCGATGCCGGGCACAGATTCGCCGCGTTCATGAACGCGAGATCGTCAGGGAGCAGGAATTGTGCACGGATCTGCGCCCAGAACCGTTCGTCAGGCTCCTGGGGCGTTGGCGGGGGTGGCCTTGCGCTGGGGTGATCGTCGAGGAGCGCCTGTGCCGAATCGGGAATCAGTGCGGTCGTACCACCGAGCGCCAAGAGGTGTGCAAACCGGCGGCGGGAAAGCGGTACCATCGGACCTCCTCGGTTCTGCGCTACGGGTCGGGTGACTCGACGCTCCAGATCTCCTGGAGCACGCGCACGAAGTTGCCACCCAACACGAGTCGAATGTGCTCGTCCGTGTAGCCGCGGCGCACGAATCCCTCGGTGAGATCGAACATCCGCTTCGGATGGGCGACCGCCTCGATGTCGATCTTCTCGCGGAACGCGTAGCTCCCTTTGTAGCCCGCGCGGAGCTGCTCGTTGAGCTCCCGGGGCATTGCGTCGTAGCCGTGTAGATCGATGTCGCTTCCGATGCCGAGATGCTCGATGCCGATCAAGCGGGCGACGTGGTCGTAGTGGTCAAGCATGTGCTCGAGAGTCGTGGGCTCGTCGACCTTCACGAATTGGCGCACGCCGGTGATCCCGATGACGCCGCCCGTCTCTGCCATCCGTCGAAGCGCCTCGTCGGGCTTGGCGCGCGGGTGGCCGGCAACGAGCGCGCGGCAGTTCGAGTGGGTGACGAGCACCGGCCGCTCCGAGGCTTCGAAGGCGTCGAGCGTCGTGCGGTCGCCGCAGTGAGAGACGTCCACTGCCATGCCGACACGATTCATTCGCTCGACGATGGACACGCCGAAGTCGCTGAGGCCCTCGTCCCGTCGCTCGGTCGCGCCGTTGCCGATCATGTTGCGCGTGTTGTACGTGAGCTGGGTGACGCGCTGGCCGAACCCATGGAACCGGTCCACGTCGTTGACCGTGCGAAAGTGCTCGGCGTTCTGAACGCCGAGCACCATGCCCACTCGTCCCGACTCCTTGGCGCGCGCAAAGTCGTCAGCACTGTCGATCCGTATGAACTCGTCCCGGCTCGCCAGGAATCCGTTCAGGCCATGGAGATAGGCGGCCACCTCAGCATGGGCGTTGGGCCCGCCCATACCCAACGCGGGATGGATGGCGGTGATGCCGGATGCGAGCCATTTGGCCGACTCTAGAGCGGGGAAGTCGTCGGGGTTGGCGAGCCACTGTAGGCCGACCGGGAAGTTCAAAGTGAGCAGCGACAGCATGTCCACCACGAGCGACTCTTCGATGAGCCGGATAGTCCGCGCGGAGTAGTCTTGCTGGAGGCCGGCCGCGAGTCGGAACCGCCCGCGGTTGATGAAGGGAGCGCCCAGGAGCGCGCCACCCGTGGTGGCAGCCGTGGCAACGAAATCGCGGCGTGTGAAGCGACGTGCTCGGGACATGCGTACACTCGAGGATCTGGGCAACGGGTGCGGCGAAGGTACCGGCGGCAAGGGAGTCCAGCTAGGGCACCGGCCGCGCAAGGAGGGCGACGCCACCCACCGGCGGCCCAGTGGTGCGCCACGCTCGCTTGCCTCCCTGAACCTGGACCGCCAGCTTGTCTAGGGGTGCTGAGAAACCCGCCCCCAAATGTGCTCGTAGGGGCGGCTGGCGGTCGAACAACCGTGAGCGAGGAGAAGCGGCATGACACCACAAGAGTGGGCTGACATTTTCGGTCCCTTTCTCGGCCTCCTCGGCTTCGGCGGCATCATTCTCGCCGGCATGAAGATCCGGTACAACTACCTCGCGCAGACACGGCTCCACCGCGCTGACAAGGATGACGTGGACAGACTGGCGTCCGAAGTGGAGAGTCTACGCAGTGAGGTGATCGTCATGCGAGAGGGCCTCGTCGAGCTTGGGGAGCGGGTGGACTTCACCGAGCGCATGCTGGCCCGTGGCAAGCCTGGGAAGGCGGGAGCAGCGCTCCCCGGGCCAGACGCGTGAGCGGCGTGGCTCCGGGCCGGGCGGGTGCGGTCGGGATTCTACTCCTCGGGGCGATCTCGCTCGGGCATCCCGGTGCAGCAGTCGGCCAGGTGAGTGCCGAGACGGCACTCAGCCGCATGGCCTGGCTCGTGGGGTGTTGGGAGGGGCGTTCGGAATCGCGTGTCACCGAGGAACACTGGTTCCCGCCGCGGGGCGGGACGATGCTCGGGTCGGCGCGGGCAATCAGCGACGACCGCACGACGAGCGTAGAGCTCACGGTCCTCCGGATGGCTGGCGACACGTTGATCTACCACGCGTGTCCCGTAGGGCAGTCTCCCGCGGTGTTTCCCGCGACCGCGGTCGATGACAGCGGCGCGACGTTCGCCAATCCCGAGCACGACTTCCCTCAGCGCATCATCTATCGACGCATCGGCGCCGACTCGCTGCTCGCCCGTGTGGAGGGGCCGCTCCGCGGTCGACAGACTGCTGTGGACTATGCTATGCGGCGGGTCCGTTGCCCCGCCTCGCCGTAGCGGTCGTTCGCCTCAGAACTCCTCGAGCCTCGGGTTCACGATGTTGTTGAAGACCGAGCCGAACCGGTAGCTCAGCCCGATGCTCAGGTTCGCGCGGAAATCCGTTCCCAGCTGCCGGCGGCGCAACAAGACGTCTTCCGGCGGGATGTCGCCGCCCGGGAGATAGATCTGGTCCTTGATGCGGGCCACGTTCAGAAACGCGCTGAAGTCGAGCCCCCGAACCACGCGCAGGCGCATGAACCCGAAGAGCTGCAACCGGTGCTGGCCCAAGTCCTCGGCGAACGTTCGCAGCACGACCGAGCCACCGGTTTCGCCCCAGGGCTGCACGGCCTCCAGCGATACCTCAGTTGCCAACTCGACGCGTGTTTCTTTGGTGTATCCGAACAGCGTGACTTCCTGATAGTTGAAGTTGGCCAGGCCGACGGTGCCCATGATCGTGAGGCGTTTCCGCGTCGACTCCTCGTACGGGAAGATGCTGTACTCGAGCGCCCCCCGGACGCGGAACGCGAGGTCTTGGTTGACCCGTGTCGATCGACGTGCCGAGACCTGGCCGCCGGCCGCCCAGTGGCTCTCGCCGATGCTGTGGATGCTCGTGCCCACGAAGTTGAAATCCTTGGTCGTGCTGACGATCGTCCGGGTCACCTGCAGGGTATCAGTTCCGGCGATCGAGTCCTCTTTGAACTCGAACCGTTCCTCGTTGAATCTGCCGTTCGCGAAAAAGCGGAGACGGAGATCGTTGGTCGTGCGGTCGGCCGTGAACGATCCGTTGAGCGAATACTCTTCGGTCTGCTGCTCGAGGAACAGGCCCCCGCTCGCGCCGACGCGGAACGACCAGTAATTCCACGGATCTTCGACCGGCTGGGTCGGTCGCGCCTCGCCCTGCTCGACGGAGACTTCGAGGCGATCGGCCATCGCGGTGTTCGCGGCGAAGGAGGCCAGCCCCGCCATGAAGGCCCGGATGAGACCGTTGCGTTCTTCGTCGTCGGTATCGGTGGGGCCCGACGTGAACATGACGACGTGCCGTTGGCCTTCGAAGTCGCGCAGGCCGATGAAATCGAATGTGAACTCGCGCCCGCCGGCACCGGGTCGGCGGGTCGTGACGAGCACGTGCACATGTGCATCGTTACGATCGCGTACGTAGTCGACGAAGGCGGCTTCCCGACGGAAATGGTCGAAGTCACAGGCGTCACAGTCGAGGAACACACCGAGACGGTCGATCCGGGCAGTGCCCGCCGGATCCTGCGCCCGCGCCTCAGTCGGAGCCAGAGCGGCCACCACAACCAGCATCAGTGTATAGCTGCGTAGACGCACGAATCGCTCCATCGGTCTGTTCGGCTCGCGAGACGAATCGGGTACGTCCCAGCCGTGGCGCGTGTTGAGCCCGGCTGGTTCGCGGTCCTGGGAAGACCCTCGTGCTGCGGGGTCCCTCGCGTGGGCTGCCGGCGCGATGACCCGCGGAAGGTAATCGACCGACCAGGCGTCCACCCCATCCTTAGATGCGTCAGGGCGCCAAAGCGTTTATCCCGACGTCGCGTTGAGGACGCGGTTCGACGACCGGCGATGACGACTGACGCACTGCTGCTACGAGCACTACGGCCCCCAACCGGCTCCCGTCTTCTTGAAGAACGCGGCGTCGGCAGCGTAGTCGACGGTCAGGTTCTCGATCCGCTGCATCGCTTCCGGCGGCAGGGGCTGGAAGTCGCGGGCCAGCGCCACGTTCTCCTCGAGCTGTGCCACCGTGTCGCAGCCCACGATGATCGTGCTCACCGGTAACGAGAGTACGTAGTACATGGCGTCCCGCATCGTGCTAACGCCGCCGGTGCGGAACATCCGACCACGGGCCGGCACCTTCATCCCGATGATGCCCAGCTTCCTCGCCTTCGCGACGGGCAGCACCGTCTCGATGAACGGGGTGTGATGGCGATCGGCGGCGTTGAGCGCCATGAGGATGGCATCGAACTCGAAGCGTGCCAGCCCGTCGATCAGCACCTGTGGATCGTAGTGGCCCGTGATGCCCAGGAATTTGACCACTTTCTCGTCTCGGGCCTGTGTGAGGGCCTGGATCGCGCCATCCGCCGCGAAGATGGCGTCGAGGTCGTCCGTCGTCCGGATGTTGTGGAGCTGCCAGAGGTCGAGCCGGTCGGTCTGGAGCCGGCGGAGACTGTCCTCGAGGAGCTGCAGCGAGCCGTCACGCGTACGGTCGTGTGTCTTGGTGGCGAGGAAGACTTCGTTTCGACGGGCAGCCATCACCTCGCCGATGTAACTCTGACTCACGCCACGACCATAGGCGGCTGCCGTGTCGATGTAGTTGACGCCGAGATCGAGGGCGCGCTCGATGATGGCCACGGCATCATCTCGGCGTCCCGAGCGCTCGAGGGTCGCCTGGCCCCCCAGGGAGAAGAGTCGGACCTGGAATCCAGTCTGGCCGAAGGGGCGTTCGGGCATCGGTGCCGTGTTCCCAAGGGCGACCTCGGGGCTTGCGATGACCGCGGCCGTCCCGGCTGCACCGATCTTGACGAACTCGCGGCGGTCGAGATTCACGGGTGTCACGGGGCCCTCCAGGCTAGACGGTGTGGTCGCAGCAGATTGGCGCACCGCGCGTGAAGCGCCGATGAGATTCGGATGAACTGCCCTCGCGCTCCCATCGGGCGCCACTGGCCTCGGGGCTGCCGGTCAGGGTGCGGAGCGTGCAAATTCCACAGCCCATGCACGACGGGACGTCAATGACGAGAGCGCGTGACGATCGACTGGCGACACGGCGGGCGCCCCTCGAGATGGGGCCTGATGAATTCCGCGCCCGCGGACACGAGCTGGTGGAACAGATTGCGGATCTGTTGGAGTCGCTACCTGCGCGGCCCGTGACGCGCGGTGTCTCGCCGAGGGCCGTCCGGGCAGCCCTGGGCGACGATCCACTGCCCGCGCATGGGACGTCGGCCGAGGCGCTGCTCGGCGAGGTCACATCGCAGCTCTTCGAGCACTCCCTCTACAACGGCCATCCACGATTCTTTGGTTACATCACAGCGTCACCGGCGCCCATCGGCATCCTCGCCGACTTCCTTGCCTCGGCGGTCAATCCGAACCTCGGTGCGTGGCTTCTCTCGCCGATGGCCACGGAGATCGAGGCGCAGACGGTCCGCTGGATCGCCGAGCTGGTGGGCTACCCGCGCGCGGCGGGCGGCATCCTCGTGAGTGGCGGAAACGTGGCCAATTTTGTGGGATTTCTTGCTGGGCGGCGGGCGAAAGCACCGTGGGACATTCGCGCCAGCGGGCTTCGGAGCGGGCCGCCCCTCGCCGTCTATCTGTCGACGGAGACCCACACCTGGATCCACAAGGCTGCCGACCTCTTTGGCCAGGGCCTCGATGCGGTGCGGTGGATTCCGGTCGACGCCCGGCGGCGGATGGACACGGCTGCGCTCGAGCGGGCGATCGTCGCCGACCGCGAGCACGGGGTCGTTCCGCTCCTCGCCGTCGGTGCGGCCGGCACCGTGGAGGTCGGCGCCGTGGACCCGCTCGGCGAGATCGCCGCCATCTGCCGGGCGCACGGGCTCTGGTTCCACGTGGACGGGGCGTACGGCGCCCTCGCCGCGGCGCTTCCCGAAGCTCCCGAGGATCTGCGGGCACTCAGCGAGGCGGACTCCGTGGCCCTCGACCCCCAGAAGTGGCTCTACTCGCCGCTCGAGGCGGGCTGTGTGCTCGTCAAGGAGCCAAAGCACCTCGTCGATGCGTTTTCCTTCCATCCCGAGTATTACGAATTCGGTGGGTCGGACGACGAGCCACCCATCAATTACTACGAGCTCGGATTGCAGAACTCGCGTGGCTTCCGCGCACTCAAGGTCTGGCTCGCGCTGCGCCACGCCGGGCGCGAGGGCTACGAGCAGATGATCCACGATGACATCGCACTCGCGCAAGCGCTGAACGACGCGGTCACCGCGGCTCGGGAGCTCGAGCCGTTCGCCTGCAACCTGAGCATTACCACCTTCCGCTTCGTGCCGGCCGATCTCGAGCCGGGAGGCGACGCCGTCGAGGAGTATCTGAACGACCTGAACCGGGAGATCGTCAGCCGGCTTCAGAGAGGCGGAGAAGCGTTCCTGTCCAACGCCGTTGTGGACGGCCGCTATCTCCTGCGGGCGTGCATCGTGAATTTTCGCACGCGGCGAGCGGACGTGGAGGCGCTCGCCGAGATCGTGGTGCGGCTGGGGCGGGAGGTTGACGGAGAGCTACGGCCGGAGGGTCTCCCTGCAGCCACCGAGGTCTAGGCGCGTTATCGGCCCAAGATTGCTTGCTCGGCCTGCCGCAACAGCGGTCGGGTCAACATGAGGTCCTTGACCCCGATCAGGTCGACCTGTCCCCGAAGGAGCGTGCGGTACACCGACTCGCTCACCGGCACGTCATAGACTCGAGAGATCCGACCCTCGACGCGGCGCGTTATCGACGCGAGCTGGTCGAGCTTGTCGAGGAGGCCCACCGACGGTGGCCCAAGGCCTGTCCAACGCGAGAGGCGAGTGTATTCGGCGCTCACGAGCGCGAGGAGGTGGCTCGGATAGTCGTCGTGGTTGGCGGGTAGATCGTCGACGTGCCGCTGCACGGCGACGTAGCGAGGCGTTTGACGCGCGAGCCAGTCGAGAGGAGGTTGCCACCCGACCAGGACTATGCGCACGGCTCCGTCTCTTGCCGCGCCATTCTCCACGACCGTGAGCATTTCGTGGTACGCTGCCAGGAGCTCATGGAGTCGCTGAAACGCGACCATGCCGCTCGTCTTCAGCTCGATGTTCAAGAGGAGCGGGCTGCCGTCTCGGAGCACACGCCCGTGTCGCTGAACGTGCTCGAGCAGTGGATCGAGGTAGAGGCCTGCCAGCGTGCGATCCGGTTCGAGGTCTCGTCGGTCGTGTCCCACCAGGAGTTGCCCGTCCACCAGGAAGCAGTCGACTTCTACGCCGCGGAACCCGAGTTCGAGCGCCCCCCACAACGGCTGGGTGTTGCGGTAGTCGTTGTGTGCGTAAGCCGAGAGAAGCACCTCCTCGGACATCGGGGCTGGTGCGTCGGGCGAACCGCCTCCTGCGCAGGCCCCGATCGCCTGGACACCTGCTAGGAACGCCACGACCTGAAGCAGCTCCCGGTTCGGCGGTGACGCGCGTGGGCGGGGTGCTACCGCTCTGAGCATGCTCCTGGCCTCGGTGTGGAAGGCGACGGGATACGGGACAAGGTACCGTGGCGCAATGGGTTACCAGAACCATAGCCGGGCACGTCGACCGAAGCTAGCGCTGCCAAGTGGTCTACCCGACCCGATCGGCACGCGATTCGCGGCGCGGTCCCCTTGGTGATGGACGACCAAGTGGACTGGAGGCCGACGATGGCCGAACCGCGGCAGGCCAGATCGATAGCTCGAAAGGTCGCCCTCGTTGCGATCATCTGCACGAGCGCCGCCCCGACGTCACGAGCGATCGCGCAGGAGGACGACCCCCTCGTCGTCGCTGCAGGTGATGGCAATCTCGCCGGCGTGCAGGCGCTCCTCGACCGGGGCGCTGATCCCAACCAAGCCGACGAATCACAGACGACCCCGCTCATGGCTGCGAGCTGGGGTGGCCACGCGGAGGTGGCGCGGCTTCTTCTGGACGTTGGGGCGCGCCCCAACGAAGGCGACGCGTCTCGAGCCACACCGCTGATGGCTGCGAGTCTGGGCGGGCATCTACCGGTGGTGCAGCTTCTTCTCGCGCACGACGCTGACGTGCGGATCCGAGACGTCGACGGTGACGACGCACTGAGCTTCGCAGTCTTCGGCGGCAGCACCGAGGTGGCGGAGTTCCTGCTTGAGCAAGGTGTCGATCCAAACGGCCGGAACGCACTGGGGCAGACGCCGTTCCTCGTCGCGGCACAACGCGACGAGGTCGACCTGGTTCGGGTGCTACTCGAGCGCGGCGCCGACATCGCGGCTCGGGACGACGATGGAGACGGTGCGCTCAGCTACGCTGCCTTCGGGGGCAGCACTGAAGTCGCCACCTTTCTCATGGATCGCGGCGCCGATCCGAACCGCCGCAACCGGAATGGGGTGACCCCGCACCTCCAAGCCGCCGCGTCGGACAACGTGGCGGTTCTCCGGGCCCTGCTCGATGGGGGGGCGGATGTGAGCCTGGTAGATGCCGAGGGGGCCACCGCCCTGCACCAAGCCGCCAGGACCGGTGCGGTCGATGCCCTGATGCTCCTCATCGATCGCGGGGCCGACGTCAACGCCGAGGCCAAGGGTTGGACGGGGTGGATGATCGCGGCCGCCAAGTTCGACACTGCGACCGCCGATGCACTCGCAGCCCGGGGAGCCGCGCATGGCGAGACGCTTCGGAGGGCTCTGGAGCGAACCACGGAGGCCGGCGGCTGGGCACACGGAATGCGGATCGACGTGGCGTTGGCGGCTCTCGCCGCCGCGCGGCGGCACGTCCCCGATCTCCCGATCCGCGGAGAGATCCTGAACGTGATCTGCTGGAACGGCACGCTACTAGGTCACGCGGACCGGGTCGCCGAGCTGTGCGACGAGGCGGTCACCGTTCTCCCCGAGCCGTCCGTACGAGACAGCCGCGGGCTGAACCGCGCCGTTCGCGGTGAGTTGTCGGGGGTGCATGCCGACTTCCAGAGCTTCGTTGCCGAGGCAGGAGTGCAGGGCACGGAACTGCGCCAGCGGTGGATCGCGGAGCTTGAGCAGGGGACGAATCCAATCACCCCGGCGACGCTCGAAGCGCTTCGCTACCCCTGGCTCGAAGGGAGTGCCATTGCCGCCGCCCGGCACCTCGGATTCGACCTCATCGGCATGGTGCCCGGGCTCGCCGAGGTGCCCGACAGCGCACTGATCTCGCGGGAGGGTCCCTACCAGACCGACGCCTTCCAGCGTGTCTTCTCGGCCGGCGGAACCACCTTTGGGTGGGGAGACGCGCAGCTCTCCGGAGTGGTCTTCAACGCCACGCTCATGGGCGGGACCGGGCTGGCCGAGTCGGGAGTGGAGGACATTCAGGGGCTGAGCGAAGAGGGGTTTCGCGAGACGTTCCTTCCCTCACTCGCGCAGTCCATGGGGTTCGAGCCCGATTCGGCGGAGGTGGAGGAGCTCGGGCTCGACGAGGTCGCCCCGCCACGCACCGGCTGGCGGATCGGGGTTCGGCTCCCCATGGTCTCGGAGGCCGGCGAGGCGGGGGAGACACGTGCCGTCGACGTGCACCTCGTCTTCTTTGCCCGGCATCGGGTCATCGGCACCTGCGTGGTCATCGGGGCGCACCCCGTGACGGTCGGGGACGTCGTGCGGATCGTGAGCGTCTTCGAAAATCGAGTCGCGGACGCGCTCCCGAAGTCCTGACAGGCCGCCGCCTCCCGAGTGGGCTGCGGACAACCAGGCTATCGTTCGCGGGCCGTCGGACTTGTGTGCACCGCGCACCCGCGGATAGCCTTGAGGCGCCCAGTTCACAGCGAGACCATCATGCGCCGTGTTGCAGTCGTCGCCACTTTGCTCCTCACCATGGTCATTCTCCCCCAGCGCGCGACGGCCCAACGCCGCGGCCTGCGCGAAGTGCAGCCCATGCCGCGCGTCGAACTCACGCCCTACGCGGGCTGGCAGTTCGGCGGAGGCGTCACGACGTCGATCGGTGAGGTGAAAGCGCGCGCCGCAGTCAATTTCGGCGGGATTCTCGGGTTCCGCATGTCGGCCATGCAAGTCGTCGAGATCACCTACAACTACCAGAAGTCACCGCTCGTGCTCGAGCGCGGAGGGTTCGGGGGCGACTCGACCCTCTTCGACGTGATCACTCACTATATCCACATCGGCGGGCGCGCCGAGCGGGAGACTGGTGCGGTCACGCCGTTCGTCGTGGGCGGTGTGGGCCTTTCCATATTTGATCCCGCGGAACGCGGCAGGAGCAGCGAGACGCGCTTCTCGGGTCATCTTGGCGTTGGCATCCGCGCCCCGCTGTCGCCACGGGTGGCGCTTCGTGGCCAATTCCGTGGCTGGTTCACGTTCACCAACTCGTGGGGCGGCTTTATCTGCGGCGGCGGCGGTTGCAGCGTAACGGCCGGCGGCAGCGGGATCCTCCAGGGCGACGTCTCGGGCGGACTCACGATCGGCTTCTGAGCATCCTGGATCTGCCCTAGTCCTTCGCTCGCGAGACCGACCACCTGATCGCGCGGCTCGTCGCCTCGGCGAAGGCCCACGCAGCGAGCATGCCCGCTGCCACGATCAACCACACGTCGCCGGGAATCGGCACCGAGCCCAGAGCACGCCGGAGCCCCGGCACCACGATGACGCCCACCTGCGCGACGAGCCCGAACGCGACCGCGATGTGCACGACCCGATTGGGCGAAGGGGCGAGCTCCGAGCGTCTGGCGGGATACGCGAACAGGAGCTGGCCCGCGCCCATGAAGAGGAAGGTCGCCGTGCGCGCGATTTCCGCTTCGTGGCCCAATAGGTAGGGCAGGGTGGCGAGCACAGCGAGGGCAATGGCGGCCTTCACCGCCCCACTCCAGAGAATGAAGACGAGCGAGGGCCGGTCGAGGAGCGGCGCGCTCGGGTCACGCGGAGGCCGATTCATCACACCCGGGTTTTGATCGAGGCCGAGTGCGAGCGCCGGCGCGCCGTCGGTGACGAGGTTGATCCAGAGGAGTTGCGCCGCGGTGAGCGGAAGCAGGAGATGGCCCGCTGCGTCGCGTAGGCCCAGCGCGAATGCCGCCACCGCGCCGATGCTCACGACGAGAAGCTCCGAGAGATTGGTCGAGAAGAGGAAGCGGATGAACTTCTGGATGTTCTCGTAGATTCCACGCCCCTCTTCGACCGCAGCGACGATCGTCGCAAAGTTGTCGTCGAGCAGGACCAGGTCGGCCACCTCGCGCGTCACGTCACTTCCGCGCTGGCCCATTGCCACCCCGATGTCGGCACGCTTCAGCGCCGGCGCGTCGTTCACCCCGTCTCCGGTCACCGCCACGATCTCGCCGTCACGGCGAAGCGCCTCGACGATGCGCAGCTTGTGTTCCGGCGTGACTCGCGCAAAGACACTCACCTCTCGGGCCACTTGTACGTAGTCCTCTGCGGTCAGGCCATCGAGCTCCACGCCAGTGACAACACGCGTCGCAACGATCCCGACTTCGCGAGCGACGGTGAGCGCGGTGGCCGGATGGTCGCCTGTGATCATCAGCACGCGGATTCCGGCCGCCGTTGCGCGACCGATTGCGTCGGGCACCTCGGGGCGAGGTGGGTCCCAGAGCAGCACGACGCCAAGCCAGCGGAGACCTCGCTCCACCTCCCCATCGCCGCAGGCGAGGGCAAGCACGCGGTACCCCTCTCTCGCGTACGCCTCGACCTTCTCGTGCCACCCGCGCCGCGTCGCCTCGGGTAGATCCGTCCGGTCGAGCACCGCTTCCGGTGCGCCCTTGAGATAAGTGAACGCCCGGCCGTCTTGCTCGACGGTGATGCGCATGACGCGCGTCACCGCATCGAATGGCTGTGTTGAGCGAGGCCGATGTGAAGCGCGGAGCGTTTCGACCGATACTCCACACCCGACGGCATGGGCGATGAGCGCGCGCTCGAGCGGGTCGCCCACTTCGGCGCCCGGCTCTGCCTCGGATGCGAGCACCATCGTTCGGAGGGCGAGATCGCCGTCGATGGCGTCGACGTCACGCACCTCCATGCGGTTCTCGGTGATCGTCCCCGTCTTGTCGGTGGCGATCACCGTCACCGATCCCAGGCCTTCGACGGCGGCGAGGCGCCGAACGACGGCGCGCCGGCGGGCCATGCGCTCCACGCCGAGCGCGAGCGTCAGCGTCAACACCGCAGGAAGTCCCTCGGGGACCGCGGCGACGGCGAGCGCGACGGCGAAGAGGAGCACGGAGCCGAATTGCTGGATGCCCTCCGCCCAGAGACCGCCCAGCGCGAGAAGCGCCGCCACGGCGAGAATCCAGCGCGCCACGCGGCGTCCGAACGCCTCGAGCCTCCGCTCGAGCGGCGTAGGTTCCGGCCGCACCTCGCCCAGGAGGGTGGCGACGCGTCCCATCGCGCTGTCCGCGCCGGTCCGCGTGAGCTTCGCGTAGGTCGTGCCCCGCACTACGAGTGTGCCGGCTGCGAGCTCCTCACCCGGTGCCTTGTCCACCGGCAGCGATTCCCCGGTGACGACCGATTCGTCGAGCTGCACGCCGTCACCCTCGAGCGTCACACCATCGGCCGGGACGCGGTCGCCGGCCTCGAGTCGGACAACGTCTTCCGGAACGAGCTCGGCGCTCGGGCACTGCGCGAGGGCGCCGTCGCGCAGCACCCAGACTTGTGGTGCGGCGAGTGCGCGCAGCCGGGCCAGGGCGTCCTCGGCACGGCGCTCCTGCCACACACCAAGCCATGCATTGAGTGCCAGGATGATTCCGATGGCGACCGCTTCGAGGGGAAGGCCGGTAGCGCCCTCCATCACCCACAGGGTGACGTCCACCGCGAGGGCCGCGAGGAGGATATAGATGAGCGGGCTCCGGAACTGGCGGACGAACCGGTGCCAGAGCGGCTCCGGCCGCTGCTCGGGCAACGCGTTCGGGCCGTGTTGCTCGAGGCGGGTGCGCGCTTCGGCGCTGGTCAGTCCTGCACTCTTGATCATCGGCGCCCTGGTGCCTCTTCGGTGGAAGACTATCCACACTCCGTTCTGAGGCTACGACGGGACGGGTCGGCTCAGGGTGAACGGCAGTTGAAGACTTCTTCAAGGAGTTGCGCGCGATGTGTCGATGTCGGTTGATTATGGCTTCGCGACCGATCCATGAGGTGTGCCCCGTGCAGACTCACGTCTCGATCCTCGCTTGCCATGACCGGCTCGCCGCGCCCGCGTGCCCACGGCGTCTGAACGCCGAGCCCGAGATCTTCCAGGAAGCGACTGACTGTCCGCCTCCTCTCGAGGCCGTGCTGTGAGTGGCGTCCGGGTGGCCGTCGCACAGGCGGAGATCGCTCCCACGCTCGAGGAAGGGCTGGCGCGGAGCGCCGATCTCGCCCGCGCGGCCGCCGGTGATGGAGCATCCTTCCTCGCATTCCCTGAGACGTGGCTCCCCGGCTACCCGGCATGGCTCGACTACTGCCGCGACGCGGCGCTCTGGGATCACCCCCCTGTCAAGGCCGTCTTCGCGCGGATGGCGGAGCAGAGCGTGGCCGTGCCGAGTGCGGCGTGCGACGCGCTGGCCGGCATCGCTCGCGAGCACGGTCTCACGATGATGATCGGCGTCGTCGAGCGTGTCGAGGCAGGCCCAGGACGTGGGACGTTATACAACTCGCTGCTCACCTTCGGGTCGGACGGGCAGCTGCTCAACCGGCACCGGAAACTGATGCCGACCTATACCGAGCGGATGGTGTGGGGGGCGGGAGACACGGACGGCTTGCGCGCGGCCGACACGCCGGCCGGGCGCGTGGGTGGGCTCGTCTGCTGGGAGCACTGGATGCCACTCGCCCGGCAGGCGCTCCACGACTCGGGAGAAGACGTGCACGTCGCGGCGTGGCCATGGGTGCACGAGATGCATCAGGTGGCGAGCCGTCACTACGCGTTCGAGGGGCGCTGCTTCGTGTTGGCGGCCGGGGCGCTCATGCGGGCGTCGGCGCTTCCCAAGGAGCTCGAGCCGCATCCCGATCGGGTGACCGATCCCGATCAATGGCTCCTCCACGGAGGGAGCGCGATCATCGGCCCAGACGGCGCGTATCTCGTCGGGCCAATCCACGATGAACCGTCGCTACTGGTCGCCGACCTCGACTATGTGCGCTCTCGGGAAGAGAGTATGACGCTCGATGTGACCGGTCACTACCACCGGCCCGAGCTGTTCGACTTCAGGGTGCGTCGCGAGGGTTGAGCACGACCGCCCGTGAGCCACCGAGCCTCCCGATCTGATCCTTGACCGCCTCTTGATCTGGACGGTTAGTCTTCTGTCAGCCATCTGGCGTGGCCGGTGGCTGTGGGGAAGCGATGGACGCAGACGGGAAGGACCCGAGCCCGCAGTCCGGCGGGGGCGCGCTCGGCAGGCTGATCGCGACTGACCAGCCCGCTGAACGTCGAGCGGGTGCCGCAACAAGCATTGCTTCAGTCCTGCTGCACGGTGCCGTAATCGCAATTGCCGTCTGGGCAACTCTCCCGACCAGTAGAGCACGGCCTGAGGTCGAGGAGCAAGTCACGGTGCTCCATTTCGTCGCCGAAGCGCCCGACCCGGCTAGCCCGCCGGCGATCGAGCAGCAACAGCCACCGCCACCGGCTCCCGAGCTTGACGCGCCCACGAGCGGGACCGAAGGTGAAGACGTCGCACCGCCTACGGAACCGACCGCCGAGCAGCCACCCAAGGGATTCAGAACACTCGTCGCGCCTGACACGGTGCCCGACTCGATCCCGCCTCCGGCAACCGCGCGGACCGATACGGCAGATTTCACCGGGGAAGGCGCCGCACGTGGTCGGGCAGCCGGCGGCGACCCTCCCACCGCAGGCGACCTCACGCGCGGTCCTGTTGCGACACCCCACACCGTGGCACCGCAGCTCTTGAATCCAGAAGAGGTGCAGCGGGAGCAGCTCGCGCGATGGCCACGTACGCTCCGCCGGGCGGGCATCGGTGGCCAGGTGGATCTGTGGGTCCTCCTCGACTCGGATGGCAAAGTCGTCAAAGCGCTGCTGCACCGCTCGAGCGGCCGGGAGACGCTCGATCGGGCGGCTCAGGAGGTCGTGCCCCTGATGCGGTTTCGCCCAGCCGAATACCTGGGCCAGCCGGTGAGCGTTTGGATTGTCGTTCCGCTGGAGTTTCGGATGCATTGACCGTTGCAGTGAGGAAGTGGCCATGGAACTGTCGCTACTCGAACTCTGGATGACCATGGGCCCGGTGGCCCGCGGCATCGTCGTGGTGCTGCTGTTCATGTCGGTCGCGGCGTCCGCGGTTGCCATGCGCAAAGGATTGCAATTTTGGCAATCGCGACGGGCGACGCTGGCCTTCTGGCGTCCATTCTCACAGGCCTTGGCACGCGGCGATCTCGATGAGGCGCAGCGACTCGCTGATTCTACTCCTGCAAGTCCGCTCGCGGCTTCGCTCCGAAGCGTCATCCCGAGCCTGCAGATCGGACCGGACGAGGCGCAGTTCGACGACTGGGAGCTCGGCGCCGTGGAGCGAGTGACCGAGCTCAGTGCCCTCGACCAGCTCGCGATCCTGCGACGGGGGCTCGGGATATTGGCAACAACGGGGGCGACCGCTCCTTTCGTTGGATTACTGGGCACGGTGGTGGGAGTCGTCAACGCGTTCTCAGGAATGGCCGCCTCGGGGAGCGGCGGTCTGTCTTCGGTGACGCAGGGTATTGCGGAAGCGCTGATCACCACGGCAGTGGGTTTGATCATCGCCATTCCGGCGGTGTGGCTTTACAACTACTTCGTCGATCGGATGGAGCTCATGTCGATGGAGATCTCCGCGGGCGGCAAGGAGCTCCTCGATTTCATGCTGCGTGAGCGGCGACGCGCGAGATCGCGCGCACACTGACGAGTGAGGGTCAACATGGATCTGATCCGGGGCACGCCGTGCGCAGACATCTGATCCGACCGAGGATGACCCCGGTTGCGCAGATCAACATCACACCGATGGTCGACGTGATGATGGTGTTCCTCGTCATCTTCATGCTCGTCACTCCTGCGGTTATCGCCGGGTTCCAGGCACAGCTGCCCGAGGGCGTCTATCTCGAGGAACGACCGGAGCACGAGGATCGAGTGGTGCTCGGCATCGATCGCGCGGGTCGCTACTACCTGAACTCTCAGCCAATCGCCCGCGAGGCGGTCACCGAGCTTCTCGCGGAGGAGTTCGCTGCACGACCCGGCGACCGCGTGCTCTTCATCATGGCCGATCGCGAGCTCGAGTTTCGCGAGATACGGACAGCGATGCGCTTCGCGCGCGCAGCGGGTGTCCACGTCGCGGCGGCCGTAACCGAACAGCGAGCCAGCACTGCGATCGGGCCGCCCTCCGGCGCCGCTTCACGCTGACCAGAGGGAGAGACGACGGTGCTCAGTCCAGCTGACCGGTGGGGCCGATCGCGGGTGTCGACCATCAACATGACGCCGATGATCGACGTGCTTCTCGTCCTGCTCGTCGTCTTCCTCATCGCGCAGCCACTCCTCCAGCGGAGCCTCGATTTCCAGATTCCAGTGGAGGAACGGAGGGCCGGGTCGATCGAAGTGCCGCCGATCGTGCTCGAGATCGACGCCGCCGGCGCCTACCGCATCAACCGAATGCCAATCCCCGCCGACCAGCTCGTCGGGCGACTGCGCGAGATCTACCGGGAGCGGCCAGACAAGGTGCTCTTCATCAATCCGGACGACGATGTCGTCTATCAGCACGTGATCACCGCAATGGATGCGGCACGCGAGGCTGGTGTCCAGTTGCTGGGCGCCGTCCTCGGGGCGCCATGACGCAGGCGTAGGGCCCCCTCGCGTCGGCTCTACTCTTCCGGCTGCGCCAGCTCCCGGCCGCGGACGAGCCGACTCGTCCCAAAGCGATCGCCGATGGCGTCGACGGCTTGGGTGAGCGCGCGGTCGCGATCGGTCTCGACCGAGGGGCCCGTGTCCTCGAAGAGCTGCAGCTGTTCAAATGTCTCAGCGCCTGGGGTGGCCGCGGCGAGCCGCGAGAGCCCCACGCCCACGAGCCGGGCCGGCGCACGACGTGCAGCGCGCAGCCGCGCGAAGAGCCGCAGGGCCGCGTCACGGATCGGACGCTCCGTCGCCACGGTCGCCCGCAGCGTCTCCCGCGCCGTCCGCGTTCGGAAGTCAGCGTCGCGCAGCTTGACCGTCACCGTCCGGGCCGTGAGGTCCTGACGTCGAAGGTCGCGGGCGACGCGCGTCGCCAGTGCCAGGAGCTCCCGCTCGAGCGCGGCATCGGAGACCAGGTCCTTGGGGAAGGTCTCTTCCCGGCTCACTGATTTCGGTATGCCATGCCGCGCGACCCCTGAATGATCCACGCCGCGGATCCGTTCATGGAGCCACGCGCCGGTCCGGTGTCCGAACCAGGTCGAGAGGGTGGCGCGATCGAGAGGTAGGGCATCGCGGACCGAGACGAGTCCCCGCGCGCGCAACCGCTCGGCGAATTTCGGCCCGACCCCCGGAATGGCGACGAGATCGAGCTCCTGAAGGAAGCCGGCTTCACCGCCCCCCGGCACGACGTGCACTCCATCGCCCCCCGCGTGTGGTTTCGCCCGCTCGGCCGCGAGCTTGGCCACCAGCTTGGAGGTTCCGCCACCGAACGAGACGCCGAGGCCGGTCTCCTCTGACACTGCTTCACGGATCGTACGGGCGATGCCCTCCAATGGCTCGGAGTGATAGAGCGCCTCCGTTCCCGTGAGGTCGAGATAGAACTCGTCGATGCTGGCGGGCTCGACCACCGGAGCGAAGCGCTCGAGCACGGCCCGGATCTCACCGCTCTTCTTCGTGCACGCACGGCGCGGAACGGGGACGACTGTCGCCTTGGGGCACAACGCCAGGGCTCGCGCCATCGGCATGCCAGAGCGCACCCCGTACACGCGCGTCGCGTACGACGCAGATGTGACGACTCCGCGGCCCTGGGGCGATCCGCCGACGAGCAGGAGTTCGATGCGGCCGACACCGTCGGGGTCGAGCTGGCGCGCGACGGCGACGTAGAACGCATCGGCGTCTGCGAGGAGAATCCGTCGAGCAGCGGGCTCGGCGGTGGTCACGTCCCCGGACGGGCGAAATACGCCGGCGCGTTCTCCGGCTTCCACTTGATGTTGCAGCCGATGCTCGGCTGCTGGTCGGAGGGGACCGTGTACCCGCCGAGAAGTGCGTCCAGCGCAGCTCGCAGATCGGCGCCGGTGACCGGGACGTCGTTCGAAGGTCGGCTGCCGTCGAGCTGGCCACGGTAGACGAGGGCGCGGCTGTCGTCGAACAGGAAGAAGTCAGGCGTGCACGCCGCCCGGAAGACCGTGGCTATCTCCTGCGTCTCATCCAGCAGAAAGGGGAACGTCCAGCCCTCGGCAAGGGCGAGGGCCCGCATCTCGTCGGGTGCGTCGGCTGGGTAGGCATCGATGTCGTTGGAGTTGATCGCGACGATGCCAACGCCCTGAGGTTCGTAGTCCGCGGCGAGCCTCCCCAGCTCCGGCATCACGTGTTTGACGAAGGGACAGTGGTTACAGATGAACATGACGAGCAGCGCGCGTCGGTTCTCGAAGTCATTCGGCGAGAACGGCGAGCCCGTTACGGCATCAATCAGCGTGAAATCGGGCAGTAGTGTCCCGAGTGAGAGCATCGTAGAGGGTACGGCGACCATTGGGGCCTCCTCGTTGATCGGCGGGTTACGCGGCTCGCACGCTCGTCGGGCGTATCCGTAATGTAGACGGACCGGCTGCCACCGACGAGCGCGCTGCGATCGGCTCGGCGTGCGCGGTGAACTCGGTTCCGGGCCTCTCAGGACGCGCGCGCCTTCCGAGCCAGGTGAATACTGATCCCTCCGAGCACCTTGGGGCGAGTCGTGACGACCTCGAGCCCACGGGCCTCGAGTGCTCGTGCGAACTCACTTTCCGTGACGAAATGGGCAACCGACGGCCCCACGTAGCCGTACACGGCGGGCACCCGATGCCACATCCAACCGTAGAGTCGACCCGCCAGCGAGAGATACAGCAGGAAGGTCCGCCGCCAGAGGGCGTTGGCCGGCTTGAAGAACTCGAGGGTGAGTGCGAGGCCGCCGGGCCGCAGCACGCGTACGATCTCATCGAGGGCTCGCGTCCAGGAGGACGCGTTGCGCACCGCGTAGCCGGCGGTGACGAGATCTACCGAGGCGTTGGGGAAGGGGAGGTCGCACATGTCGCCGGCGCACCAGACATGCGAGCGCTGGCGATTGGAGGATCGCAGGGCGGCTTGCCGTAGCATCTCCCACGACACGTCCACGCCGATTACCCGGCCGGACGGCACGGCTCCCACGAGCCCAACGGTGAGGTCACCCGTCCCACACGCGAGATCGAGCGCCACTGGCGCTTCGGGAGCGGCGTCCGCGGCGAGTGCGAGCAGTTCCTGCTTCCAGCCTGCGTCCATCCCGAACGAGAACCACCGCGTGAAGCGATCGTAGCGCGGCGCGATCACGTCGAACATCGCCCTCACGTAGCGCTGTTTGATCGCCGGACTCGCGAGGTGCTCCTCGAGGTCGAGCGACTCGAGCACCCGTGGATCCGGACGGCGGCGATCGCGCCTCTCGGGCACCTGCGCCCTCCCTTGTGTTGCCGCGTGCCAAGGTAGCATCTACGTTCGCTACATGGCGCTGCCGCTCAAGGTCCTGGTGCTCTTCGCGATCGGGTACGTGGCCCTGGTCGTGCTCGCGTGGCGCTTCCAGGAGCGCGTCGCCTTCCCCGCGCCCCGCGGGCCGCTGCCGGAACCGAGCGACCGCGACCTGCCCGACGGCCAGCGGGTAGCCGTCACCACGGCCGATGGAGTTCAGCTCTACGGATGGTTCCTCCCACCCGCGCCAGCACCCACGGAATCGCGCGGGGCCCCGGGTGTGCTCTGGTTCTATGGCAACGCCGAGACGGTCGGCGACCTCGCGCCGATCGTGCGCGAGCTGCGGCCGCCGGGCACGGCCCTGCTCATCCTGGATTACCGAGGGTACGGCGAGAGTGGCGGCCGGACGACGGAACGCGGTCTCTATCTCGACGCCCGGGCGGCGTGGGAGTTCCTCGTTGCGCGGCCCGAGGTGGACTCGACCCGGATCGCCGTGTACGGCCGCTCGCTGGGTGGTGTGCCGGCGATGTACCTCGCGACCGAGCGACCGGTGCGCGCCGTGGTGCTCGAGTCTCCGTTCACCAGCGCGCGCGCGATGGCTCGCGAGCACTATCGGATCGTGCCGCCCTTCGTCCTCCGGCTTTCGATGGACAATCTCGCCCGGGCACGGCGGCTCTCTGCGCCGCTCTTGGTCTTCCACGGAACCGCGGACCGAGTCGTACCGTTCGCGATGGGGAAGGCGATCGCCGACGCGGCTGGAGGGGAGCTCGTCACGATCGACGGCGCTGATCACAACGAGACCTACGTCTTGGGCGGGGCGGCGTACCGGGCAGCGGTGCATCGCTTCCTCGAGACCCGGCTCGCGCCCGACCGGGACGCGCAATAGTGGCGCTTGGTCGAAACGTGCTCGGTTTCTATCTTGAAAGGTTGCTGCCACCGGAGGGGGAGGCGCGCCGGTGACCGATGCTGCTCGAGGCTGGACCACAGACGACAGCCACGTGTTTCTCGAGGACGGGCGCTACTTCGTCCCGGATCGCGGTGTGCAGATCGCCACGATCTGCGCCGTGGTGCCCGAGCCGCCCGAGGGAGGCCTGATCGTGGATCTTGGCTGCGGAGAGGGGCTCTTGGCCCGGGCGCTTCTCGGCAAGTTCCCCTCCGCGCGGGTACTGGGGCTCGACCCCTCGGCGGAGATGCGGAAAGAGGCGCGCAAGACGTGCGGTTCGTTCGGTGCCCGGTTCGAATGCCGGCCGTTCAGTCTGGCCGACCGGAACTGGCGCGACTTTGCGGAGCCGCCGCATGCGGTCGTGTCGATCCTGACGGTGCATCACGTCGACGGCGACACCAAGCGGGCGCTGTTTCGTGACGTGGGCGAGCGCCTCGCACCCGCTGGCGCCCTCCTCCTGGCCGATCTGGTCCAGCCGACCACGCCGGAGGGCATGCAGCTCGCGGCGCACGAGTGGGACCGGGCGGTACGCCATCGCGCGCTGGAGCTCGACGGGCACCTTGCCGCGTTTCAGCGGTTCCAGCGGCTGGACTGGAACCTCTACGCGGCCCGGGGCGTCGATCCGGTGGACCAGCCCTCGAGTCTCGCCGAGCAGTTGCGATGGCTCGAGGAGGCGGGGCTCGTGGGGGCGGACGTGTGGTGGATGCGGGCGGGACATGCCGTATTCGGCGCGTTCAAGCCGGCTGTGTGACACGGTTCGATTGACCCTCTGAGACGGGTCGGCTAGCTTGCACATCCCGCGGCCGT